>CAISKQ010000034.1 GCA_903885965.1 uncultured bacterium | reverse complement strand
CGTAGGATAGCATTCTCGTTTTTAAGTCTGGAATTTATTTGTTTTTGTCTTTGCAAATCGCTTAATTGTCCTCTCATTGCTTGATTGTATCATGAAATACGGGAAATTTTAAGTGCTTAAAGGGGTCAGTGAGGAGTTACAGTTTTTATCCTTGACAAAGTAACTAATTAATGATATATTCTCTAGTTAACTTTTTTTTAAGCTCATATCTATGTATAAAATGCACAAAGGAGAAATTGCTTTTCATCTCGTAATTCCTGTCGTCATGATTGCGGCAGTTGCAACGGTTGGATATTGCGCGGTAATACTTTCAATGAGTATCCTGAGGATGGTTTAACACAAAAACAATATCAAAGACACTAATTGTCACTATGACTATTGGTGTCTTTTTTTAATTTTAGATATTTTGAAAAATGCGCTATAATAGAAGAAGCTTTAGGCATGATTTTTCTTTAAACAATAAATGAAGGCAAATTGATGAAAGACGCTCGTTTTTCATTGCTTGCTTTGCTATCAAAAGGAATGACAAAAATTGGAATCGATGCTTCGTTTCTGAGAAAACAGGATACCGGGATAGGACAAGTCTCAATTAACTTTTTGAAAAAATTAATTGAGGTTGAAATTGAAAAATCAAAAACCCGTAAAGTTAAAAAGGTGGAATTTTTCTTGTATCTCGAAAAGGACGTGAAGTTAAAATTGCCGAAGAACACTGCTTCTTCGACAGTCAAGTTTCATAAACGAATTTTTTTGCCAGTTTACAAGCGAGATGATTTGATTCGCAAAATTTGGTGGGAAAAATATCTGTTGCCAAGAAAAGTCAAACAAGATGGTTGCGAAATTTTTTTGAGCCTTTATCAATCAACCACAATTTTGCCAAAGAAGGTGAAACACCTGATGATTGTGCACGATATTATCCCAAAATTTTTTCCGCAATATTTGAACAATTGGCGAAAAAAGCTTTATCAAGAATTGGTTGAAGATTCAATAAAGAAAATTGACAAGATAATCGCGGTTTCACATCGCAGTGAAAAAGACTTGATTAAACATCTCGGTATTGATCCTAAGAAGATTACTGTTTCATATATAGATGTTGATGAGATATATAAGAAAAAGGTCAGTCAAGTGGATAGCAAAAGAATTTTGAAAAAGTACAAACTTGAAGCCGGCTATATTTATAGTGGGGGCGGTTTGGAAGTTCGCAAAAATGTGGAAGGCGTTATTCGTGCTTATAAGATTTTGTTTGATAGATATGCTAAACACGAAAAAATTCCAAAGTTAGTTATTTCAGGCAGGCTATTGCCGCAACTTGCTCCTTTAGTTACGGATGTTGAAAAACTTATTCAGGAGCTAGGATTGAAGGAGAGAATTATTACTTTGGGATATGTTCCTCAGGCAGATTTGCCAGCTATTTATAATGGTGCATCACTTTTTGTATATCCATCATTGTATGAAGGCTTCGGTCTACCTGTGCTTGAAGCGATGAATCAAGGAGTGCCAGTGATTACATCTAAGACGTCGTCTTTATTGGAGGTAGGGAGTGATAGCGTTTTATATTGCGATCCAAGCAATGTTGCGGATATTGCAATGGTAATGAAAAATGTTTTATTCAATGATCATTTTTTGCAGGCAGCTTTGTCCTTGAAAGGCAAAGAGCGTGCAGCTCATTTTTCTTGGAAAAAATTCACCCAGAAAATGCTTAATATTATTGATGAATTAAAATAATCACAATGGAAATAAATTTTGAAAAAATTGTTGCTCAACTTTCCAAAAATTCAATCAAAGCGTATTTGATTTTGGCCAATGTGCTTTTGATAGTTTTTGCGATTTGGTTTTTCAATGTGGGACTTTTGCCGTTTAAAAATTTCGGTGATTTTATTTTTTTCGTCATTTTGATTTTAGTTTTTGCGCTTTATCGTCCAGGTTGGGCTTTTGTTTTTTTTGTGGGATTTTTAGCTTTGGAAAATATAAACCTTGCGCCAGTTCAGCTTGGTATTATGGTTAGGCCATATCAATTGCTTGGCGCTCTGACTTTGCTTGCAGTTGCGCTGCAATTTTTGATGGGCAGAAAAGTCGTGGTTTTTCCAAGATTGAAATGGTACGATGCTTTGCCGGCACTCTTTGTGTTGGGAGGTTTTTTGGGGTGTTTAGCAGCGACTAATAAAAGCAGTAGTCTCAAGCAAGCCGTGGTCGCAGCATCCTTCGTGGTTTTATATTTTTTGGTTCGGATGTATATTCAATCAATTGAAGACCTCAAAAGAATTGCGCCATTTTTTTTGAGTAGTGGCGTTGTGATTGCAGCTTATGCGATTTGGCAAAATATTCGCTTTTCGCAAGGCGCTAGGTCATTTGAAGTGATGGCCGGGAGACCAAACGGAACCTTCACCGAGCCTGACTGGCTGGGGATATATCTTGTTTTTTTGGTCTCTATTGTCATGGTAATTATTTTTTATTGTAATAAAAATTGCAAAGATAAAAAGTCTGTAATTTTCAATTTTTTGAATTATCTTTTCTTAATAATAATTTTTACGGCCTTAATTTTGACAGTGAGTCGTAGTGCTTGGATTGGGGCAATTTTGATTATACTAGGATATTTAAAAATAAGTTTGCTGTATAATGAAAATATTGGTCAAAGTGCATTGAAAAAATTAAAGTTTTTGGATGGAATTTTATTGGTTATAGATAGACCGTGGAATTGGAAAGAATTTTTAGTTGCATTAAAGAATATTTTAATTGTCGGTATTGTTAGTTTTGGAATTGTGTATATTTTCAGGCTCACGAATTTTCAATTGGCCAGTCGCGCGCAATCAGCAAGCGGTATGCAGAAAATTACTATTGCTTGCAACAGCCCAGTTTTGTTTGTCAATGATAGAATAGGGAGCCTCTCTGACCTTGCTCAGCACAATTGTCTGCATATTAATCTGGAAGAAATAGCTGGGAAAAAAGCTGAGGGAAAGTTCATTCAAGAAGTTTATCGACCTGATCCCAATGTGGGAATTCGCGCCAAGATTTATGGCGTGGCTTTCGAGCAAATCAAACAGCATCCGCTTTTGGGGATTGGTTGGGGAAGTATTTCAAATATTTTAGGAACAGATGAAAGAGGGTCAGGGCTCAATGCAAGCAATATCTTTTTGGAAATTTGGTTGGGCAGCGGCCTGTTGGGATTTTTGTCATTTGTGATTTTGTTGGGATATATTTTTGTCAGTTCTTGCGGCAGGTTTGTTGCAACAAATGGCAGCGATGTGACGGCTACTTTCATTTTGTTCGGTTTGTTTGCTATTGTTATTCCTAATCTTTTCAACTCCGGAATCTTTTTGGGATTTGTCTGGGCATATCTGGGAGTTGCAATTGGCTTGTTAGCAAGGAGGGATGATGTAATATGATGAAAAAAATCATAGAATTTGGAATTTATTTATTGATTTTTTTGCTGCCTTGGCAAACAAGGTGGATTGTTGAAGCTGGAAAGATTAATTGCGGCACTAGTGAATATCTAACATATAGTCTTTATGGGGTTGATATTTTGCTGGTTGGGTTGTTGGTTTTGGCATTGATATATTTTTTCTTAGGGACTTTCTTAGGGACTAAGTCCCCAATTGGGAACTTAGTCCCTAAGAAAACTTCCATATATCCATTTATGGAAGTGAAATTACTTTTGATTTTTTTGGGGTTGGGCGGGCTTTCAATTTTTTGGGCAGAAAATAAGACGTTAGCGTTATTTCGAGAGGGGCAGCTTATTCTAGTTTTAGGTTTTTTCTGGTTGGTTGCTAATTTTGCAAAAATATCGAAGTTAGCTTTGTCTTTCGTGGCTAGCTTGATCGTGCCAACTCTCTTGGGCTTGTGGCAATTTTTTGCGCAGACAACTTTTGCCGACAAGTGGTTAGGTTTGGCGACGCACAAGACTAGTCTGGGTGGCACGTCCGTAATTGAAACATTTTCAAATGGAATTGTTGATGGTCGTTGGCTGCGGGCTTATGGTAGTTTTGATCATCCGAATATTTTTGGCGGGGTTGTTGCAATTGGTAGCCTAGTTACTTTAATTTTGCTTTGTCATTTTAGCTTAAATGGAAAATTCTTGGGGACTAAGTCCCCACTTGGGAACTTAGTCCCCAAGAATAAGTTTATTTTTCAAGGGCAAGCTTATTTCTTGTGTTTATTTTTGCATTTTTGCTTGGCGATTTTCTCAGCCGGACTTTTTGCTAGCCTGAGTAGAAGTGCCTGGTTGGCTTTGATGCTAGGCGTGATTTTTATTGGAGCGCGTTTGCTTTTTCAAAAGAAATTTGAAGATTTGAAGAGTTTGGTTTCTGGCGGAATTATTATTAGTGCAGTATTTTTGGTGATGTTTTTGGGGTATCGAAATTTGGTTAATGTACGCGTGGAAGGGGGCACAAGATTAGAAAATCTTTCGCTTGATCAGCGAGAAGTATATTTGCAGCAAGCAAAAATTCTCATCACAAAAAATCCAACAATGGGTGTGGCAATTGGTAATTATATTTCGTCACTTGCAAAATTAAAACCAACTGATCAAGCATGGACTTATCAGCCCGTGCACAATGTCTTACTCCTGATCTGGGCAGAACTTGGAATTTTTGGCTTGATGGCTTTCGTTGGATTTTTGGCAAGTTTGTCTTGGAAATTAGGCAGGAAAAATGAACTGTCCGGAGCACTGCTGATTGCACTGTTGCCAATGTTGCTGCTTGATCATTGGCTCTGGAGTTTTCATTTTGGGCTGCTGTTTTTTGCCCTCGTCATCGCTTTAGCGACTGGCTTTTCTGGGGAAAAGAAGGTAATATAATGATAGTTTACGAAAGTACGAATAAATTACAAAAATACGAAAATACGAAAAAATATAACAAAGTTTTTTGTACTTTCGTACTTTTGTAAATTTTTTGTAATTATGTAGGCTTATGAAAATTGGCATTGACATTAGATTAATAGGCAAAAAGCGAACCGGCGACGAAGTGGTGTTTTTTAACTTGGTCAAGAACTTAGCACGGATTGAAACTAATCACGGATTTGAATTACTGACGGATATCACAGATGAAAAAATCCTGAGAGAAATTGCTGAAAATTTGGAAATTGCTGGGAAAGATAACTTCAAAATTATTTCTTTGCCGACCAGCAATAAATTCAGTTGGAATTTTTGGACTTTGCCAAAATATCTTAAAAAAAATCCAGTGGATATATATCTGACTCAATATATCACGCCGTTTTTTGTGCCGCGCTCGATCAAAATTGCTACCATTGTGCATGACATTTCCTTTAATTTTTTCCCGCAATTGATCAAATTCTCGGATTTGTTGTTTTTGAAAATTTTGATTCCGTTGAGCTTGCGGCGCGCAGATAAGGTTATCGGGGTTTCGCAGTTTACTAGAGATGAAATAATTAAATTTTACAAGATGAATCCTGAGAAAGTTGATTATATTTATAATGCCATCGGGGATGAATTTTTGAAGGCTAATATTTCTCAGGTAGAAAAAGAAACAGTGCGTAAAAAATATCAGTTACCGGAAAAATTCATTTTGTATCTCGGCACTTTGCAGCCACGCAAAAATGTTCCAAAACTTGTTGAGGCATTTGCTCAAGTCAAAAACAAGCTTAGCGGCACAAAGCTTGTCATTTGTGGCAATCTTTTGGCGCACAATTGTGATAAGCAGATTGAGAAATCCGTAGCGACACATAAATTGGAAAATGATGTAATATTTCCAGGCTTTATTGCTGACCAGGATAAGGCGATAGTTTTTTCTTTGGCTAGTGTTTTTGTTTCCCCATCGCTTTATGAAGGTTTTGGCATCCCGCCACTAGAGGCGATGAGTCAGGGTGTTCCGGTGCTTTGCAGTGACATTCCGAGTTTGAGAGAGATTGCCGGCGATGGCGCTTTGTTTTTTGACTTAAACAATCTTGATGATTTTTCAAAAAAGTTGTATGATATTTCTATGGACAATAGTCTTCGAAGTAGGCTAATTCGATTGGGCGCAGAGAGAATTAGCTTTTTTTCTTGGAAAAAATCAGCCAGCAAAATCCTTGCTATTTTTGAAGGAATGTAACACAATGAACGAGTTAATTTTAAAAGACTTTTGAAACGTTTTTGATGGAATTATCAATCATAGTAACAAATTATCGAAATCCGGAACTGCTCAAGATTTGTCTGGATTCCATTAAAAAGCATACTGACAAGATAGTATGCGAGTTAATCGTGGCTGATAGTGCGACCCAAGAGGATACTGAGATGATGATGCGTGAAGACTATCCGGAAATAAAGTTCTTTCCTTTTAGTGAAAATGTTGGTTTTCAGGCATTAATAAAAAAAGGAATTGAAGAAAGTGTCGGCAAGTATGTATTACTCCTGAATGGGGATGTTATTGTCACGCCTTTTTCTGTTGAAAAAATGCTATCATATATTCAAAGTAATCCTATGATAGGCATGGTAGGTCCAAAGCTGCTGAATTTCGATGGAACACTTCAATATTCATGTTCTCGTTTTTATAACCCAATTACAATAGTTTACCGAAGAACCTTCTTGGGACGTTTTGGTTTTGCCAAAAAACATCTCGATTGGTTTTTGATGAAGGATTGTGATCATAGCGTAGTAATGGATGTAGATTGGTTAATGGGGAGCTCTTTGATGATTGCTCGCAGTGCAATTGAAAAGGTTGGACTTATGGATCCTGGATATTTTATGTATATGGAGGATGTTGATTGGTGTCGTCGTTTTTGGGAAAATGGTTATCGAGTGGTGTTCTATCCATTTGCAGTGATGCATCACTATCACGGCAGAGGAAGCGCTAAAGGCGGGGTTATTAGGTCGCTATTACTTAATAAGTTAACATGGGTGCATATTTTTAGCGCAATAAGATATTTTAAAAAATTCTGGAATAAACAAGTTCCTAATCGTCAGTAAATCAAAAAAATATGGAAATGGATAATGTTGAAGTGAAAAACGAAGGTTTGGGTGACTCAAGCAAGAAATCGAATAACTTAATATTTGCTAATGCTCTAACAGTTAGTATTGGAAAATTGAAACAGCTTTTCAACTTGATTGCACTGTCAAAAAATAAAATGAGCAAGAAAAATATCAATACCGCAGTTGTAATTTTGATGTTAGTATTGTCTTTTTGGCTTGGCTATGGAAAGGGAAAGCAAAGTGTTCAAATAATAAACACGCCGATAAAAATGGGCGACGTGGTGCTTGAAAATAAAGCAAGCAGCACAGATAATACTATTGATTTTTCACTGTTTTGGAGCACTTGGGATCTTTTGAAGAATAAGTATGTCGATTCTCAAAAGCTTGATGCTCGTAAATTGGTTTACGGCGCTATTAAGGGAATGCTTCAAGCAACAGGCGATCCATATACGACCTTTTTTGATCCGGAAGAAAACAAAAAATTCGGAGAGGATATCTCTGGCAATTTTGAAGGAATTGGCGCGGAATTGGGAGTCAAAAATGGAATTTTAACGGTTGTGGCGCCACTTCAGGGAACTCCTGCCGAAAAGGCTGGTTTGCGTGCTGGAGACAGAATTATAAAGATAGATGGTAAAACAGCTGGCGACATGAGCGTTGAAGATGCAGTTGACCATATTAGGGGTCAAAAAAATACAACCGTTGTTTTGACAATATTTCGTGATGGTAGCAAGGATACACAAGATCTTTCAATCGTAAGAAATGTTATAAACGTAAAAAGCGTCATTCTTTCTTTCAAGGAAAATAACATTGCAGATATAACGATAAATAAATTTGGTGATGATACCGAAAAAGATTTCTCTGCTGCGATTGCTAAGGTTGTTGCTAGCCATTCTAAGGGATTGATAATTGATTTGCGAAATAATCCTGGGGGATATCTGGAAACAGCTGTGAGCATTTCAAGTAAGTTAATTCCTGCAGGAAAAGTTGTTGTTATTGAAGAAAATTCAAGCAAGAAACAAGAAAAAAGGTATACCAAGGGTGGTGATATTGCTAGCGGCTTAGAAACCCTGGTTCTAATAAATGAAGGAAGCGCAAGCGCATCTGAAATTTTAGCTGGGGCCCTGAAGGAAGATAGGTCGAATGTTACATTGCTTGGCAAGAAATCATTCGGAAAAGGTTCAGTTCAAGAGTTTATTGAAACACCACAGGGGACAGCTGCAAAAATTACTGTAGCACATTGGTTGACGCCAAACGGTAATCAAATCAATGAACTTGGCATTAAGCCAGACGTTGAAGTTGAACTTTCTAACGATGATTATATCAACAACAGGGATCCTCAAATGGATGCTGCGATAAAGCAACTTAAAGAGAAGATAACAGTCAAATAAATGGACGTTCTTGATCTCCAAGACCCTTCTGCCTAGCGGTCAGGCGGGTCTTTGTGGGTTCATGTTGCTAAGTTAGGTGCTAAACAATTCGTTGTTGTCGCTCCCTGTCTGCCGATAGGCAGGATTGGGAAATGAGAGATCGCTATATTTTGCTTGTTTCGTTAGACAATAAAAATGCACAATTCATTAAAAAACACCGTCTTAAAATGACGGTGTTTTTTAATTTTAGTGTAAATGTTTTTTTGCTCTACTGCTTATTTTACTAATTCAAAATTCTTTTTTTGCCAGCCAGTAATTCCTTCCTTGAGAACAAATGGTTGAATAAGAATCATGTCATAGAGTTGCACTGATGCTTCAAATTCTTGAAGTTCGTTCATGCCAGAAACAACAATTCTTGGGAAAGCCTTTATCTCATTTCTCCTTTTCTCTAGCTCAGCAAGAGGAATATTAACTGCACCCTTAATGTGTCCGTTGGAATATTCCTGCTGATTGCGGATATCTAGAATGAAAGTAGGAACATTGTTCTTGATGGCATCATTTAGTTGCTCACTTTCAACGTAAGAAACTTTTGATTGATCGGTGAAAGATTTTGGATCACCAAAATTTACCGTTGGCCCATTCATTTTTTTCCATTCAACAAAGCCACCAGCAAGAACTCGGATGTCGGTTATGTGATTGTCTTTAAGTTCCTTTATAGCAGTTTCAATGTTTTGATCAGTTGCATCTGTCGTAATAATGACTACTGGGTTTTCAGCATTAATCTTTGCGCCAATTGGAAATTCATCAATCGGAACATTAACGGAGTCGACAATATGTTCACTGGCGTACTCATCAAAATTTCTTATGTCTAGAAGATTTATTTTGTTTTCAAGAAGGAGTTTTTTTTGAAGTTGCAAGGATGGAATTGTTTGGTATTTTTGTCCGGCAATTTCGACCTGGCTGGCATCCTGATTAGTGTTGGAATTAATTTTTTTGGAAAAAAAACTGCTTCGGAAAAACGTGATAAGCATAACGAGAATAATGAGTCCTAGTCCAACAAGTAACGCATTTGTGTCTTTTTTGTTTTTCATATAATTTTATTAAAATAAAATACTGCCAATAAATTTAGGATGACCATTAATAAACGAGGCAATGTCAGTGGCCTTTTTACCTTCTTTTTGTAATTGTTCAATTAAAATTAGACCCTCGGAAGTTTGAATTGCAATATCTGAACCAATTTCAAAAACTTCTCCGACGGATCTTATTTGTAGTGGATTTTTTTTCTGAAGTTTTATGGAAATTAATTTAAGACGAACTGTGGAAGAATCACTTTTCCAGTAAGTAAAGACCCCAGGCCAGGGAGTAAGTGCTCTATATTTATTATAAATTGAGGTTGCATCTTCTATCCATAAAATTCGGCCGTCTTCGCGTTCTATAAGCTGGCATAAGGATGCTTGTGAAGAATCTTGCTTGATGGGCTGAATGGTTCTCTTAATCCAGGGTGGCAGGGTTTCTAGCAGTAATTGTGCCCCTTGGTCAGCTAATTTTGACATGAGAGACTCGGTTGTGTCAGTGGCTAGAATCTTTATTTTTTTTTGAACCAGAATATCCCCCGTATCAACACCTTCATCCATTAGCATTATTGTCGTGCCAGTTTCAACTTCTCCACAAAGAAGGGCGTTTTGAACTGGAGATGGGCCGCGATATTTTGGAAGCAAAGAAACATGTACATTGATGCATCCAAAGCCGGGTATACTAAGGACGGACTTTGGTAATATTTTTCCATAGGCAGCTACAACAATTAAATCAGGTTTCAAATCCTTAAGTTGCCGGACGGATTCTGGATTTTTAAATGTTTGCGGCTGAAATACTGATATTGAATGTTTTTCAGCGAGCAGTTTTACTGCTGGAGAAGTTAGCTCTTGTTTTCTGCCAATTTTCTTGTCGACCTTAGTGAAAACGCCTACTATGTTGTAGTTATTACTAATGAGTGATTCTAGAATCTTTTCCGATAAATCAGAGGTTCCCATAAAAACAACTCGAAGTTTAATTTGATTTTTTTCAACCAGCATAATTTTTCATTTGTTACGCTGAGTTTGTTTCAGCATTTATTTTTATTTAAGTATGTTTTCGGTGTAAGATTCTGAAAAAGTGACATTTTTCTTAGTTAGTTTGAGTCTGTGTTTTTTCAACTTTTGGTTTTTTAATGCGATCAATAAATAATACTCCGTCTAGGTGATCAATTTCATGTTGAAGCGCGCTGGACAGAAGGCCTGATGCTTTTATTTTTTGTGGTTTTCCTTCCTTATTAAGGAATCTGACTTGGACTTCATTTGCACGAGGAACAGTCAGATATATTCCCGGAAAACTGAAGCAACCTTCTTCTGACTGGAATCTCTTTTTTGACTTGGCTGTAATTTTTGGGTTTATGAGGGTGTAGATTTCTTTTTCCACTTCAATGACGCAAAGACGTAAACTTAGGCCAACTTGATTGGCAGCTAGTCCTACACCTTTAATCTTTTGCATGGTTTCAGTCATATTTAAAATGAGTTGCTGGACTTCCGGAGCAAGCGCATCTTTGATTTTGGCGGTTTTTTTCCTTAAGATAGGATCTGGATTTTCTTTGATTTCTAAAAGCATAAACACCTACGAAATTACAAAATTGTTACAAAAATACGAAAATACAAAAAATCATAACTTCCCATATTTTAACACATCCAGGCAAAATGGACTAATCCCAGCTTTTTTGCTAGAATATAGGTGTAATTTAAGTGTATAAAAGATTGGGGAAGATGGCAATGTTTTGTCTGCAGCGCCAAAAAAATGAACATCTTCTAGAAAAGGATGTTTTGCTAGCTAGCACGGAGCTGTTATGAAATAATCTTGGCTGATCTAGTAAAATTGAGTAATCAGAAGACAATAACCATTTATTTTTTATTTATGGAAAAAGAATTATTTACAAAATCTATTATAAAAGAAAAAGAACCTGATGAAAAAAGAATTTCCGTGATGTCTCGACACACAAAAGAGGACGGAATAACACCAGATGAAAGAATTGTGGAGGGAGAAACATTTGATGAATGGAGGAAGGAATTCGCACCTCCTGGAAGCTTGGTAGGTGCTTATTACAGAAAAGAATTGTCATGGGATGATTTTGAAAGAAAATATATTGAATTTTTACGAAGCCCAGAAGTAAAGCAAGAAGTCGAATCTTTTGCCAGAAGATGCACGGAGGAAACTCTAACCTTAATGTGTATCGAGGATACTGCTGATAGGTGTCATCGTCGACTCTTGGCAGAAGAGTTGAAGCAATACCAACCTCAGCTAAAAATTATTCACAAATAAATATGCTAATTTGCTTCATGGCCTTGGCGATTTCTAAGTATATGGAAATTAAAACCGACAAATCCTTAGAGCAAATCATTAGGTCACTAAAAAAAGTCACTGATGCACGACTTTTAAACACTTTAACCAATGAAGAACTTG
>CAISKQ010000033.1 GCA_903885965.1 uncultured bacterium | reverse complement strand
CTGCGTAGTTCCTTTTGGCAAAAATATCTCCGCAATAGATGCGTCATCTTTTTCCATATTACTTGGATGAGTTAAGGATTATCCCCATCCAAATTGTAACCTAATTTATCTGGTTACTCCAGTGATATTGAGCATGACCCGAAAAGGATTCAATGAATAAAAAAGAATGGCTCAACAAGACAGGTAATCCCTATGCTGAATATTTACCAATTATTTTTGAAAATTTATAATTACTAATGATATGTCGGAACAACAAGACTCTTATCAAATTTCATTAAAAGCTATTTTGAAAAATAAATGATTTATTTTGTGGAGATAATCAAAACCAAAAAATTCATTTTGCGACCGATGAGTTTGAAAGACTCAAAAGATCTTGTGAAAAACATGAACAATTGGAATGTGGTTCAAAATCTTTCTGCGCTTTCTTTTCCGTATGAATTGAAACATGCCAGAAAGTTTAGCGGAAAAATTGAAAAAGAAATGAAAAAGGAAATTCCCAAGGATTATGTGATGGTGATTGAAATTAAGGGCGAAGTTGTTGGCGCAATAGGCGCACATAAAATTGTGTCTGGTCACAAAGCAGAAACGGGTTATTGGTTGGCTGAAAAACATTGGGGAAAAGGAATCATGTCTGAAGCGGTCGCCAAATTCATGAAACATATTTTTTCGCAGTTCAAACTTCGTCGAATATATTCAAAAGCCTATGATCATAATAAGGGTTCAATGCGGGTGATGGAAAAAGTCGGCATGAAATTTGAAGGCATTGAGCGTAAAGGCGCCCTCAAAAATGGAAAATATATTGATTGCTATGTTTATGCAAAAACCAAATGAAAATCAAAAAAAAATTAAATTTCAATTACGATATTAAAAAAGATGCCTGGAGTTGGGTTCTTATCGCAAAAGACAAGGACATGTGGGGTTTGAATTGGCGAGATCAAATTGCTCAAATTCCGGATGAACTTTTGGAGAAAATTGAGAAGTTTGATTTCGACCTTGCTCAAGAAATAGTCGAGCAGTATATCGAGAAAAATTCAAAGAAAGAACACCAGTTTAGTGTGATGAGTTTTGAAATGGAGGCATTGGAAAAATCATGGTCAGCAGTTGAGGAAAGATATTTTGAGATTCTTTCGGTGGTGACACAAAAGCCAATTTTTGCTGAAAAGTTTAGTTGTTTTTTTACAACTGGGTTTGTGTGTCCATACAATGAAGAAGAAAATTGGTTCATGGTTTCAATGTGGCACAGCATTCCTTTTTCAATCACCACAATTTGCCATGAGCTTATGCATTTACAATTCCTGAATTATTATAAGAATTATCTAAAAGAGCAGGGATGTACCAATGAGCAAATTGAGGACTTGAAAGAGGCGATGACTTTCTTACTGAATGAGAAAGATTTTGATGACATCATTCTATCTCAAGATGTTGGCTACCCTGAGCATGTTGAGCTGCGAGCAAAATTAAAAAATATTTGGTCGAAAAAGCAAAACTTCCAAAATCTTCTGGATGAAGGAATTCTTCTTGTTAAATAATTTCATTGTAATATTTTACGTTTATGTCTGATTGTATTTTTTGCAAAATTGTTGCGGGCAAAATTCCCTGTCACAAAATTTGGGAGGATGATTTGCATTTGGCTTTTCTTTCGATTTTTCCGAACACGGAAGGTTTTTCGGTGGTGATTCCAAAGAAACATTATTCGAGTTATGTTTTTGATTTACCTCAGAAAGTTCGCACGGATTTGATTGAAACAGCTGGCAAAGTGGCCAAGCTTCTGGACAAAAAGTTTGAAGATGTTGGGCGCACCGCTATGATTTTTGAAGGCTTTGGAGTTGACCACGTGCACGCCAAACTTTTTCCAATGCATGGAACCAAAAAAGAGAGTTGGCAGCAAATTCCTTCTGATGTGGATAAATATTTTGAAAAATATGAGGGCTATGTTTCTTCGCATGATTTCAAAAGAGCTGATGATGCAAAGTTGGCAAAACTAGCAGAGAAACTCCGGCAGTAATTTTCAGGAATATAATTTTTTGACAGAAAAGAATAAAAGAGTAGAATCAGAACATGAAAAATGAAGAGAAAAATACAGCTGAAAAGGTCTATGGCTTTGGAGAAGTGATGTTGATGCTTGAGGGCATGAATGACGGAATTAAAGTTGTGTCTGAACAATATGGTGACGTTGTCAGAAGGTTGGATCAGATTCAAGATGATATCACTGATATTAAGCATGACTTGAAACGCAAAGTTTCTTATGATGAGTTTGCAAAACTAGAAAATCGCACAATTAAATTGGAAAAGCTAGTATTTTCTAAATTGGCTTAATAGAATATTTTTTTATACGAAACATTTGAACAGCTTGGGGCTGTTTTTTTTGTTGATTTTTAGGTTAAATGAGGATATACTAACAATATAATTTTAAAGTGAAAAATATGAAACAATCAAAATTATTTACCAAAACCAGTAAAAATGTGCCTACGGATGAGGTTGCCAAAAATGCGCAACTCTTAATTCAAGCTGGTTTTGTTGATAAATTAATGGCTGGGACTTATTCTTTTCTGCCACTTGGCTTGCGAGTTTTCAAAAAAATTGAGAACATTATTCGGCAGGAAATGGAAAATTTGGGAGCCAATGAAATTTTAATGCCAACTCTACAGCCAAAGGAAAATTGGCAAATAACCGGCAGATGGGATGGATTGGATAACCTCTTTCGCTTTGTGAGCTATTATTCAAAGATTGATTATGCTTTGGGTGCAACTCATGAAGAAATTGTGGTGCCTTTAGTGAAAAAATTTGTGTTTTCTTATAAGGATTTGCCAACTGCAACTTTTCAAATTCAAAATAAATTTCGTGACGAAAAAAGAGCCAAGTCTGGAATTTTGAGGGGGAGGGAATTTTTTATGAAAGATTTGTATTCTTTTCACGCAACCAGTGAGGATTTGGATTTTTATTACGAAAAAGCCACTAAGGCATATGAGAAAATTTTTCAGCGAGCTGGTGTGGGTGAGCAAACTTATTTCACCTATGCTTCAGGTGGAACTTTTTCAAAATATTCACACGAATTTCAGACGGTTTGTGAGGCCGGGGAGGATTTGATTTATATTTGCGAAAAATGCAGAATTGCAATTAATGAAGAAATTATTGAAGATTTAAATCATCAATGTCCAAAATGTGAAAATACGGATTTGCGAAAAGAAAAAGCCGTCGAGACAGGAAATATTTTTAAATTGATGACTAAATATTCCAAGCCCTTTGAATTGAAATTTAAGAATCAAAATGGTGAGGAAAATGAAGTAATTATGGGTTGTTATGGGATTGGACTTAATCGCTTGATGGGCGTGGCAGTGGAACTTTTTCATGATGACAAAGGTATCATTTGGCCAGAAAGTATTGCGCCGTTTGCAGTGCATCTGATTGATCTTGATCAAAATGAGCAGGCAGAAAAAATTTATGCTGAGCTTTTTGACGCTGGCATTGAAGTTTTGTGGGATGACCGGGAAGTTCGGGCGGGTGAAAAATTTGCTGATAGCGATTTGATTGGCATTCCATACCGGGTAGTTATTAGCAAAAAATCCTTAGAAGCTGGTGGAGTGGAACTAAAAAAACGCAGTGAGCAGGCAAGTGAGATTATTGCAATTAAAGATCTGATTAGTTTACTGAAGAAATAAGTTTGTTTAAAAAGCAAATAATATCATGCTATCGAGCACGATAGTATTTGTCGAGGAAGCTTATGGGTTTGTTTGACTTTTGTAAATTCGTATAAATTCGTAATTCGTAGTGAATAACATGCAAATAACACTTAGTAAGCACGCTGGTTTTTGCGAAGGTGTGCAGCGGGCATATTCGATGGTGGAAAAATTAACTCAAGATCCAATAGTGAAAAAACCAATTTGTGTATTGGGGGATTTGGTTCACAATGGCGAGGTGGTGGCTCGGCTTGAGAAAATTGGGGTAAGAAAGTTAGACCCAAAGGAATCTTTGGAAGAATTTATAACAAAAAACAAAGAACAAATTGGAACTTTAGTAATCACAGCTCATGGCGCAGGACCAAAAATTTATGAGCTTTCCAAGAAATATCAAATTGATTTAGTTGACACGACTTGTCCACGCGTGATCAAAGTGCAAAGATTGGCCAAGAACTTTTTTGAGAAAAATGTGCAGATTGTCATTATCGGTGAAAAGAATCACAAAGAAGTGGTGGGGATTTTTCAGTGGGGCGGCGAAAGTGCTATTTTCGTTGAAACTGAAAAAGATTTGAAAGACTTGAACTTAGATCCTAATAAGGAAATTGCCGTCTTGTCTCAAACGACTCAAGATCAAGAATTTGTAAAGCGAGCAGCTGCTCAAATTTCAAAAAAATATCCCAAGGCTCAAATTCTGGATTCAATTTGTTTGGCCACACATGAGCGTCAAAGTGAAATCAGCCAATTAACAAAAAACAATGAGGTTGTGATTATAATTGGTGACCCTGCCAGTTCAAATTCCAAGCGACTTTTTGAAATAGCCAAACGAAGCAACAAAAACTCATATTTTATCCAAAAAGCTCAGCAGTTAGAACAGAAATGGTTTTCTGGAAAAAAAACTGTGGCGATCACCGCCGGAGCTTCAACGCCAGCCTGGATTATTGAAGAGGTTGTCTTGAAGTTGAAAAACTTGTAGCTTTCTTTTAGCTTCGTAAGAAGCATGGGGCTTATATACTCGCTCTCAAATTCCTAGAGCGTATTTTCCGTGCTAAGCAAGCTGCCCCTTGTCTACTTCAAGTCTTTTTCAATAAGTGAACCGGTTGTAAGTAATTTTTCGATCAAGCACATAAGCCCTAAGCTTGAAGATCTTTATTTGCTTTATAACTTTCAACTTTTTACTCATTCTGCTTGCTTTTTCCTTTATTTTTGGTACACTGAACACAGGTAAGCAATTAATGACGATATTAAAAATATGGCAAAAATAATGCTTGTTGAGGATGATCCGATGATCGCCGAAATATACAAAAGAAAATTTGAATCTGCCGGGTTCGAGGTTGTCAATGCTGTGACTGGAAAAGAAGTCTTGAAATTTGCCAGTGAGGAAAAATTTGACTTAATTTTGTTGGATATGGTCTTGCCTGAGATAAGTGGAATGGATGTGCTTAAGCAATTGAGGCAAAGCGGTGAATATGATTCTAATCTTAAGGTTGTTGTGCTCAGTAATTTAAATAAAACTGAATATGAAAAAGAAGCCAGGGATAATGGGGCAGACGGTTTCATTGGTAAGACTCAGTATAGTCCCTCTGAACTCGTGAGCGAAATTCAGCGATTACTTAATGAATACAGAGAGCAAAAGAAAAATAAGGAAAGATTAAGCGGAAAAAAGAATGAAGATAATATCAATAAAAAGAGGATTCTTTTTATTGAAGATGAGGAAATATTTTTGGAGATGTTTGGAAAGAAACTCGAAGACGAGGGCTATGAAGTGGAATATGCCAAGAATGGTTCTTGGGGAATAAAAATGGCCGATGAGAATGATTATGACCTTTTCATTACGGATATGACTATGCCGGCTGCTGGAGGAGAGGAAATAATCCGCAAATTAAAAATGGATGATAGAACAAAGGACATCCCAATTATTGTTTTATCTGCGTCATTGATTGAAGAAGATATTAGTGCGGTAAGGGAAATGGGCATTCATGATTTTTATGAAAAAACCAAGGTTGTACCGAGTGATCTTGCTCGAAAGGTGAAAGAGTTGATTGGATAATAATTGTAACAAGTAAAAATGTATTTAGTGTTGAAATGTTCAGTTTTAAAATTAAATGCCAAAAGTTGAATTATGATGCGAACGCACACATGTGGAGAATTGAATAAATCAAATGTTGGACAAAAAATAGTCCTAGCTGGATGGGTACATCGCCGCAGGGATCATGGGGGCATTGCTTTTATTGACTTGCGAGATCGCTACGGAATCACACAAGTAAAATTTAATCCAGTGGGTAATCAACAACTTTTAGATGAGGTTGATAAGCTGCGAAGTGAGTGGGTAATCAAGGTTACTGGGAATGTTGTTGGTAGACCTGAAAACATGCTCAATTCAAAACTTAAGACAGGTGAGATTGAAATTGAAGTGACGGAATTAGAAATATTGAATAAGTCCGTGACTCCGCCTTTTGAACTGGATGAGGAAAAAGCCAAGGAGGCAAATGAAAACTTGAGATTGCAATATCGCTTTATTGATCTTCGGCGTCCTGAAGTTCAAAAACTTTTGGAATTGAAAGACAAATATATTCAGCACATGCGAGATTATTTTCATGGTCTTGATTTTATTGAAGTTCAGACTCCAATTCTGGCCAATTCTTCGCCTGAGGGTGCTCGTGATTTCCTAGTGCCGTCACGTTTTCATCCTGGAAAATTCTATGCTTTGCCGCAAGCTCCGCAACAATTCAAGCAGTTGCTTATGATTGGTGGTTTGGATAAATATTTTCAAATTGCGCCGTGTTTTCGTGATGAAGACCCAAGAATGGACAGGCATTATGGGGAATTTTATCAATTAGATATGGAAATGAGTTTCATTTCCCAAGAAGATATTTTTGCAATCATGGAACCACTAATGATTCAGTTGACAGAAAAGTTTTCAAATAAAAAGATTGTTAATTTGGATGAAAATGGAAGATTTAAACAACTTTCTTGGGAAGAGGCTTTGAACAAATACGGTTCAGATAAGCCGGACTTGCGTTACGAAATGGAAATTAAGCCAATTACGCAGCTTGCTACAAATTGTGGTTTTTCAGTTTTCGCTGAGACTATTAAGGATTGTGGGGTTGTACATGCCTTGAAGGTTGATAGTGGGGCAAAGTTTAGTCGCAAAGAAATTGATGAGCTCACGGAAATAGCTAAAAGCAAAGATGCGAAGGGTTTGGCGTATATTATCTGCAAAGAAGATGGGCAGTTGCAATCTCCAATTGTTAAATTTTTGGGAGACGAGTTGGCTGGCAAAATTGTAACTGAGGTGCAAGCCAAAGCGGGTGATATTATTTTCTTTGGAGCTGACGCCTGGAAAACAGTTTGCGCAAGCTTAGGTGCGGTTAGAAACGAATGCGGAAAGAAACTTGGGCTCAAGGATAATGCGAAAGCAGCTTGGTGTTGGATTGTTGATTTTCCAATGTATTCGTATTCAGAAATAGAAAATGGCAGGATTGATTTTGAGCACAATCCATTTTCAATGCCGCAGGGAGGGTTAAAGGCTCTGATGGAAAAAAATCCGTTGGAAATTTTAGCTTATCAGTTTGATATGATAGTTAATGGTTTTGAGGCTTCAAGTGGGGCAATTCGTAATCATGAACCCGAAATGATGTATAAGGCTTTTGAAATTGCCGGATATAGTAGGGAGGCAGTGGATGCTCGTTTTGGTGCTTTAATCAAAGCTTTTAAATTTGGTGCTCCTCCTCACGGTGGCAATGCTCCAGGAATTGATAGAATTTTAATGGTCTTGCATGATCTGGATTCTATCCGAGATATCTATGCATTTCCAAAGGATGGCAGAGGGAAAGATTTAATGATGGACAGTCCTAGCGAGGTTGATGAGAAGCAGTTAAAAGAGGTAAATATAAAAATCATAGCTTAATATCAAAAAGAAAAATTTAATGTATTTTTTGTAAGCAGGCTTTTCCTGGGGGATTAATACGATTTATATTTTAAAGCATGATATATGGTTGAAAGCATAGAGATTGAAAAACTTCAGCAATATGTGGGTCAACAAGTACGAATAAGCGGAATTGTTGAAAAAATAGAAGACCATGGTGGTTTGTTATTTTTAGTAATAAATGACCTTACATTTTTGGCCAGTGCTATTGTTATCCCCGACAAAGAGAAAGTCTTTTCAATGGCAAAAAATCTTAAAAAAGGTTATCTTGTAGATGTGACTGGCGTTGTTAAAACGTGCCCCTTAAGTGGTAGTGAATCTTTGTGTGAAATCGAAGTTGAAACACTGGCCATTCTTTCTGCCAGAACAAGAGTTGAGAATATGATAAAAATTGCTGGAAAAGAATAAAAAATCAAATAAAAATATACAATATGAAGAAAAAAAAAGGTAAGCATCTTGAGCATGCGGATGAAAAGAAATTAAAACTTTTGGGTTTTATTTCTTTTTTGTTTGGATTTGCTCAGGCTTTGCTTATGTATGTTACCTCGGATTATTTCAGTCAGCGTCTTGGAAGCCATAATGTGAGTGCATTTTATTTCGTTTCCTATGTGATAGCACTAATTGGTTTGCTGAATATGCATAAGCTTGTTAAGGTATTGGGCAAAGCTGGTTCATTCTTCTTGTTTTTTTTGTTGCAGATTTATCTGCTTTTTTCTCTTGTCTTCGTTAAGAGTCCACTGCTAGGTTCAGTTTTAATGATGCTTTATATCATTGTTAATTATTTTGCCTGGACAGTTTTGGATGTCATTATTGAAGAATATTCAGAAGATAAAAAATCTGGGCGTATTCGCGGATTTCACTTGATGATATTAAGTGCTGGAATCCTTATTGGGCCGTTTTTATCAACTAAAATTCTTGCAAGTTTTGATTTTAATGGTTTATTTATAGCCACACTTATTCTTAATTGTTTGATGCTAGTTGTCAGTTTGGTTGGACTTAGGGGCGTCAACGGAAGATTTAATGGCAAGTTAACCATTCGAGATATTGGGATGAAAGTTTTCACAAATAAGGACGTGCTTAATATCTATATAATCTCACTTGCGCTGGAGGCTTTTTATGCGCTTATGATTGTGTATATGCCACTATACTTACTTGGGCATGGATTTTCTTGGGGGCAAATAGGAATCGCATTTACAATCATGCTTATTCCGTTTGTTGCGCTGGAATATCCTATTGGTATTTTGGCTGATGAAAAATTTGGCGAAAAGGAAATGATTATTGGTGGCCTGCTAATTATGGGCATATCATCTTTGTCTATTTTCTTTGTTAATTCACCTTCCATTTTTGTTTGGGCTGCAATTTTGCTTGTTACTCGCATCGGTGCAGCGAGTGTTGAAATTTTGCGTGATTCATATTTTTACAAAAAAATCGATGGACGCGATGTTGATTTGATCAGTTTCTTCCGAACCACGCGAGCAGTTGCTTATTTGTTGGCGACTGGACTTTCAGCGATGCTTTTGATTGTAGCGCCGATGAAATATATTTTTTTGCTGATCGCAGCAATGGTCTTGGTGGGAATTTATCCTGCCTTTAGGTTGGTTGATAACAAAAGTGAGGAGGAGTTGAAGGCAGAGTAATAAAATTGTTACATTGTTATATTGTTACATTGCTGGGCATGGAGAAATTTCGTGGATTCGTATTTAATTCGTAGTTTCGTATCGGTTGTATGGTTTATAACATTAAAATTGAACAATTCGAAGGGCCGCTGGATTTGCTGCTGCAGCTGACGCAGCAGGAAAAGCTAGATATCACGCGAGTGAGTTTGGCGCAAATTGCAGATCAATATTTGCAGTATATTAGCCAAGCGGAGAACATTACGCTGCAAAATTTGGCAGACTTTTTGTCGGTGGCTTCAAGACTAATTTTGATCAAGTCGAAAGCGCTGTTGCCACTGCTAGAATTTTCACCAGAGGAAGAAGAGGAAATCAAGGATTTGGAACATCAATTGGCTGAGTATAAAAAATTCAAGGATGCGGCTAAGGTTTTGGAATTACTACTGCAAAATCCGAATCGCTTTTTTTCTCGTGAAAGTTTTATTGGTCAAAGGGTGGTTTTTTATCCGCCGGAAAAAATTACTAGTGATGATCTGCTGAAAGCTTTTGCGAAAGTGTTGGGCGAAATTCCCGTGGTGGAAAAATTGGAGCAGGAAATGATTAAAGAAGTTTTGACGCTGGAGGAGAAAATCTTGCATTTGCAAGAAAAGCTGCGCGAAAAGGTGCAAACTTCCTTTGCGGAACTGATTGCCAACGCAACTGACAAGGTTGAGGTGGTGGTTTCTTTTTTGGCGATGCTTGAGATGGTCAAACAACGCTTGATTCATGTTGAACAAGGAGAACTTTTTTCGGAGATTAGGTTGAAATATAAGGAAACTGAAAAAGTAAACTAATTAAAATTTATTTTTTATTTTTCTATGGAATATCTTACAAGAGAAGTTGAGAAAAGAGTGCCGATTTATCTGGTTTCTGATAAGTTGATTGATTTAAAATTACATCTAGAAAAAATTGATTTTGATAAGATTATTGTTGTAACAGATTCCAACGTGCATAAGCTTTGGGGGAAGGTTTTAAATGAATCGATAAAAGGATTCAATTCGACTTTTTTTACTTTTAAGGCAGGAGAGCTTTCAAAGAATTTCTCAACATATCAAAAGCTCTATAATAAGATTTTAGACTATGGTATAACAAAGAAAACTTTGATTATTGCTTTTGGTGGAGGCGTGACCGGCAACATTGTTGGACTTATTGCTGCTACTCTATATAGGGGTGTAAGATTTGTGCATATTCCAACTACTATTATTGCTCAAGCAGATAGCACTATTGGCGGTAAACAAGCCATAAATACTAAACATGGAAAAAATATATTAGGTGTATTTTATGAACCTGAATTTATATTTGCTGATTTTCAATTTTTAAAAACATTGCCAGAAAGGGAAATTGCTTGTGGAATCTCGGAATGTATTAAGCATGCGCTATGCCAGGACAATGTTTTATTTGAAAGAATATATGCAAGAGAAGAGAACTTTGCTTTTATTGAAGATATAATTACAAAAACCATACATTTGAAATTAAACATAATAGAAAAAGATAGAAAAGAAATTAATGAGGGAAAAATATTATTATATGGTCACACTATTGGACATGCTATTGAAACTTTATCGAAAGGTAAATTAAATCATGGAGAGGCAATAAGCATAGGAATGTGCTGTGCGGCTCAAGTATCAAATCAGTTGTCTTTTTTGAGCGAAGAAAATCTGCAAATTCATTACGAAATTTTCAAGAAATGGAATCTGCCCACAAATATGCCGAAATATATAAAAATAGATCAAGTTATAAAACAACTTAATTATGACAAAAAAATGAAAGATTCAAAAATAGAATTGATTTTATTAGAGAGTATAGGAAAAATATTAAAAATAGATAATAAAGTTGGAATGTCAATCTCGGAAGATCAACTAAAGTTTTTTTTAAAAAAATGCTATTAAATCGTTGAGTAATTATCATTTAGTACTAAGATATAATATTTAATGTGTTGAGTTAAATTTAATAAATGAGCCCAGAAAAAAACAATCAAATTATCATCTATAATACTGAAGATGGCGAAACGAAAATAGAAGTGGCGGTTGAAAATGAAACTGTCTGGCTTTCGCAAAAATCTATGGCTCAGCTTTTTGATTGTAGTGTGGATAATGTCTCACTTCATCTTAAAAATGTTTATACTGAGGGAGAATTAGAGGAAAATTCAACTACCGAGGAATCCTCGATAGTTCAAAAAGAGGGGAATAGAGCTATAAAAAGATCATTAAGGTTGTATAATTTGGATGCTATTATCTCTATCGGTTATCGTATAAATTCTTTGCGAGGCACGCAGTTTCGTATTTGGGCGACGCAAAAATTGAGAGAATACATAGTAAAAGGTTTTGTGATGGATGATGAGAGATTGGAAAACGGTAATGTATCTAAAGGTTATTTTCAAGAATGGGAAGATCGGATCAGAAAAATCAGAGCTTCGGAGCGAAATTTTTATTTGAAAGTGACAGATGTGTTTGCAACCAGTGCGGACTATAATCCTCGGGTGGAATATGCCAGAAACTTCTTTGCTACTGTCCAAAATAAATTTCACTATGCCATCACCCGACACCTTGGGGAAGCTGGCAAAATTCTCGGAATCGAAGTTTTGGACCATGTTGTGATTTGTCGAAGTTCATTTCTGAGCCTAAAATGCGAGGGCTTGTGTTAAATTATAGTGTACGTTATAATGTACATATAATTTTTAATATAAAATAAGATGAAAATAAAAAACGTGCTCTCGGTGACGCAGGCCAGAAAAGAAATTTTTACCATTACGCAAGAAGTTCAACAAAGCGATAATCATTATACGCTAACAGAGCGAGGTGTGCCTAAAGCAGTTATTCTTTCGGTTGCAAACTTTGAAAAAATGCTAGCCGAAAGTAAAAGACAACTAATTTTAGCCGATGGCAATAAACCTCATTATGGTAATGGAATTTCTAAATTTCCAGGAACTTTGATTATCCGGGATGAATCCAGGGTAGTTTATCTATCCGAAAAAGATCGTGAAACTAAAACGAGAGAGGAAGCTTTAGTTAAGGCGCAACTTTATATTGAGTTAATCGAAATATGTAAATATCCGCTTAATATGATTGAGCTTGGTCGTTATGTCAGAATTGGAAAGGGCCAAAGTCGTCGCTATATTGAAGCTGATGCAATTGTTAATGATGCCAGTGGGAATGTTAAAATGATTTTGGAAGTTGGTTTTTTTGGTGATTATAAAGAAAATCTAGATATTATCGTGGAAGATCTTTTTGATTTAGCTGATGCATTAAGTTGGGTAAAGAAACCTCAATGGTTGGTTTATTTTTCTCGCAAGTTCAATAATGGAAAAGTTCAGGAGAAAATTTTAGTAGTTGATTATTTACAGTTTAATACTTTTACTGCCTGGAAAAAAGCTGGCCGTCCAGGGATGGATAAACTTCCGAAATATGACGTTGCTGAATAATTTTGAGTAAAAATTTAGAGCCCGCTATGAATCTCATGTTGAGTAGAAATTTAAATTTCCGGGGTATGAGCGGGATGTTAAAAAGACTCCCAGGTTGAAATATTCATAATTTAATTATAAAAACGTATGGGAAAAATAAAATTTCCAAAAAGTTTAGAAGATGCTATTTTGAGAGCTCAAAATATCAAAAAGAAGAATCACGGAAAAGGTGGGGTTGCTATTGAGGTTGATTATTTCAAGGCCCAGCATTGGCTTAAGGATGACAATGGTAAATTGTTTCATCCGCTTGTGATTATTTTTGTTCACAAAGAATCGCTTTTTCTACTCGGTACTCATATGGTCATGCCTAATCAAGGCTTTCTGCTTGATTTTTTTGCTCAATTTCTTGAAATTTTGGAAACAAGTCCGACTAGAATTGGGAAAATTTCAGTCAAAAAGCAAGACTTGTTTGATTTGTTTGAAAAAATAGCGACAGATTTGGGAATTGAAATTGAAATGGCAAAAAGATTACCAGTGGCTGAATTTGTGAAAGGTGATATGACAAAATTTTTGAACAATAAAATTGGATCAGAAAAGACCGGCCAGAAAAAAACTGCAAAGAAAGTTAATTACAAAAAAGTGTATCAATTCAAAATTTTACTCGAGGGTTCAAAGCCTTCAATCTGGCGTAGGATTCAAGTTCCCGAGAATTATTCCTTTTGGGATTTACATGTGGCAATTCAAGATGCGATGGGTTGGTCGGATTATCATTTGCATGAATTTGAAACAACTGGACAGTTTTTTGGAAATTCTCAAAGTATTGGAATCCCAGATCCAGCGGGCGATGATGACATCATTCCAGGCTGGAAGAAAAAAATTTCCAAGGTTTTTCCTGAAGAAAAGAAGGTGCGCTATGTGTATGACTTTGGTGATGATTGGGAACATGTGATGACGCTTGAGAAAATTCTTCTAGTAGAAGATGGTGTTAAATATCCAATTTGTGTTGCAGGAAAGATGGCTTGTCCGCTTGAGGATAGTGGTGGACTTTGGGGATATTATGATAAACTTGAAATATTGAAAAATCCAAAGCATCCGGAACATGCGGATATTGTTGAATGGGTTGGTGATGAACTTTTTGATCCAACAGAATTTGCTGCCGAAGAAGTTTTCTTTAGTGACCCAGCAAAGAGATTGAAAGAACTTTTGGAGTCGGAATAAGTTTTAGCGAATGATGAAATTACGCAGTGTCGAAAGAGTCAGAGGCGGGGTGGTGGTTTCTTTTTTGGCAATGCTGGAGATGGTCAAACAAAAACTCATCCACGTTGAACAGGGAGAACTTTTTTCTGAAATAAGATTAAGGCACAAGGAAGTTGAAAAAGTCGAAAGTTTATAAAATTGCCGACAGTTGCAATTGCTCTCTTTTAATGATATAATACCACTGTAAGTGCGCCAAGAGAAGCTGAGTGTTTACAGTTGGTTCAAATCCAACCTGCTTAAAGGCTAACCACCAGAGCAGTACAGAACTCTGCATGTTAATTCAGTAATGAATTAGTGTGAAGCCAGAGCAATGGACTTGTTAG
>CAISKQ010000032.1 GCA_903885965.1 uncultured bacterium | reverse complement strand
TTCTACCCAACGATATTTATCTTTTCTACTGACTCCCTTGAAAGTTACAAGGGCTGAAGTTTTTAAGAAACTACTGATCTGCGTGATGGTTACAATACCCGAATCATCCATATCAATTGTCATAGGGTCTAGCTTATGAAAAAATCCTCCGAGGAAAAATCCTCCGAGGACCGTCCTTGGAAAAGTTTCCTTGGAAAAGTTTTATTTTTCAAAAAACATCATTCCAAAGTTTCGGCTTTGGTTTTTTTTATTTACATAATTTTCGCAGGAGCAGGTTTGTAACCTACTCCTAATGTTTACTGGTAATATTTTTCAGCTCGCAAACTTTAAGGTTTAAGTTACAAACTTGAACCTGCAGGAAATTTCAAAATTAAGTTTTGTTTGTTTACTATTGTGATTGAAAAAAATCGGAGTATAATGAAAGCACTAAACATTAAAAAACTTTTATGAAAAACAATGATGTTTTCAATCGGGTGATGATAATTGTTTTCGCAGTGATTGCTTTCATTTTCACGGTTAGTTATGCTTTCAGTCAATATTTGGAAGTCAGAAAAACAAACATTCAAGATTTGGCTGTTTGGAATGCTTGCGTGGAAGATTCAAATTTGGGTGATCGTGCCTATGAATTTTGTCGTCAAAAATGCAGTGACAATTATATGTTCAAGAAACCTTTTGATTGGGGTGAAAATGCTGGCGTGCCAGATGGGGATGAACAATAGCTTTTAGCTTCACTAGCTTTTAGGTTTTAGGAAATACGTAAACTAGCTTTTAGGAAATGTAAAAATACGAAAATATAACCTTGGAAAAATACACAAAAAATGCCTTATTTCAGGCATTTTTTTGATGTGGGAAAAGTTATGCTTGACAAAATAGTTAAAAGGGTGTAATATATAAAGTCAGTCGCGTTGAAAATTAAATTGCTTGAGAGAGCTATGTTGAGCATTGAAATGGGGAAACTATTCGTCGTTTCAATGCTCGACATAAACTCAATCAATTAATAACGAAAAAAATAGGGGATATCATGAAAAAAAGCTTAGTTGTTTTGGTCGCATTGTTTTCGCTGGTTTTTGCAATCAGTGGATGCTCGAAAGAAAAACCTGTAAATTCCGAAAAAGTTACATCGGCTATGCAGGAAAAGATTAAAAAGGCCGGGGCCAGGGCTATCATAGTTAACAATGACGGTTCGCTGGTTTTAATTCTGACCAGCCCTGATACCGACAATATTTCTGTCTTGCGTCAAATAGGTGCTGAAAGACAGTTTAATCTCACCGCCTATTCTCTGGCCAGGGAGGCTCTTGTTGTAGTATCAGCCGGGACATCGCCTGGGGAACAGTCGCGGCATGACATCTTATCGGGTATGTTTCTCAGGGGAGAGAAGGTATCCGTAAATCCAGTGCCAGCCTGGCTGGAAAAAGATACCACTGGTAACTTTTTCTGATTCTGAAAGGGCAAAAAAGAAAAGTCTATAGAGAAAATGTTTAGCATATCGCGCTGAACTATCTCTATGGGCTTTTTTATTTTGTTGAAAATAATTTTATCATAAAAGAAAAATCGTCATAATTTCGCGGTCGTGAGATAATGACGATTTTTGTGGGTAATCTTAAAATAGTTGTAACACAAAAATAAAGTCATGGGCATTGAACTAACATGGACTGTCTTCGCGATCCGCCTGGGGCGGAGTGGAAAATAAGTAAAGCAGCGCCCTGGATTGCCACGGAGGATTACCTCCTCGCAATGATGCTAGTGGTTAGCACTTTTTTATTTTGTAAATGATTTTGTCATTCTGAACTTGCCTGCCTACCGGTAGGCAAGTTTCAGAATCTACTCTCTTTGTTTAAGTTAGTTTACTGTAATAGAGATGCTGAAATAAATTCAGCATGACATTACTAGTAATATTTTTATAAATTTGTAGATTTGTGGGAAGATTTACTAAAAAAGCTAAAAAGCTAAAGCCTAATGAGCTATTTTTGTTTTCCGGCATTCGTGTCAGTTGGCGCTGTCGCTCCAAAGCCAAGATTTTCGAGGAGGGTTGTTTTTTCTGGGAATTCAATAGTGTTGAGCATGCTTGCTCCATCAGAATTAGTATCAATAAAATAAATTAGACCGTCGGAATTATTGTTGGTGATTTGATTATTATCCGAATTGAGCTTAAACAAATCCATGAGGTTACGATGATCACGTTGATCAGTTTCGATAAATTTAACTTGCTTGCTAGTTGAAAAAATGACGTGTTCATAGTCTCGAGACCATTGGATATTGGACATAACGTCAGAATAGCGGGTGATAGGAAGGATATCATTTTCATTGCGCATTGGTTGCACATCCCATTTTCTGGCAAAATAGACATTAATTTCATGTTCATTCCAATAGAGCAGCTTTTTCCCATCATCTGAAAATTGACTGCCAAGTGCATTGCTGGAAAGCTGCTGGAAATAATCATTACTTTCACCTTGATTATAGACATACAAATCATGGCTAGGATTAAGAAATACGATTCTGTTCTTGTCATAGACAATGATTTGATAATTTGGGTCATCCATATGCGATGGCGGGGAGAGGGTGATTTGTGATGGGTCATCAGTGCCGTCTGTGTTGGTTTTGTAGACGATTCCTTCTGGAAGTTGGAAATAATATAAACCACTTGAAGCAAGCTCATAGCTGGCGATATTTTTGGCAACTTGGCGAATCTCAGTTGGTGAGTCAAGATCGACGCGATAAAGATTTCCACCTGACATGTAGAAAAGGGCATTTTTTGTTTTTGGATCCCATCGCACATGGGAAAGATCATCAGTGTGGGCAATGTCTTGCAAATTGAGCACTTGATCAGCTGGAATATCGGCAATAAGGTAGTTCTTTTTTTGCGTATCTTTTTTGATGACCGGGATGATTATGCGGTGAGCTTGAGGTGTCCACTCAATATTTTCTTTTGCATTATCGGTAAAGACATAATCGCTTGATTTGAAAATGTTTTCAACGGTTTTGTCCTGAGCGTTTACGACGTTTATGGCAAAATCATTTTCATTTTGCAGAGCCACTGCGGTCAGGTTTTTCCTGGGCGAAACGAAAAAGCGGAGTGCCCCTTTAGTATCGTAGCTGGTTTTTATGTATTCATTTTTTGTCAGCACTACATTCCAAAATTCAGTTGAGATACCACTGTGAATTGAAATCTTCTTTGACCAAGTTGCATATCCAGGAGATTTTACTTCCAAAGAATAATCTCCTGGTTGGATGCCGTCGATGTGATAAGAATTATTAAGTCTGTTCAATTTTTTAGAAGAATAAAGGACATTATTTATATAGATATCTGAATCTAGCGGCGTTGTTTTCATTGAGACTGATCCGCCATAAACAAAAACGCCTCGTTTGAAATTAAAACGATAGCCGAAAGCATAGCCTATAATAGTTGCTGAGACAACCCAAAAAAGCACAAAAAGTGTCCACCAGAATATTTTTTTTGGTATTTCTGAATCTTCCATACTGGTTCTGATTATAGCCTTCAATTTTGGTTTTGTCCACTCTAGGTGATGAGTGTCGAAGGCTCAACCTTAGGTGTTCCGAAGGTTGAGCCTTCTTGAAATTTTTCAGTCTTGTTGCAAATGGGAAATAAATGTATAATATTACTATCTGAGTTAAACTTTAAAATAAAAATTAAATATGCAATTAGAAAAAATTTTTCATAGTTTTGGTTTGTCAGCTTCACTGGCCGAACTGGTGACAGTGCTCTTGGTGATGCTGGCAATTGCGGTGATTTTTTGGTTGGCAGTTGGAAAAAAACGCTTACACAATTCAGTTATGAATATCTATCTTTCATTTGCGCTGGTGCAAGTTTTGCCAACCGATTTGATTGGCACCAACAAAAATTTGCCAGTTTTGATTTTTCTGATTTTGTTGGTCTTGCTGACGCTAATTGGCAGATACACTTTTGATATTGGCCTTTCCGGTTCGGGCCTGGCTTATTGGCAAATTTTCTTGATGAGTTTTTTTGAGGTCGGAGTGATTTTCAGCGTTGTAGCAACTTTTCTGGGTGATAAACAACTTTTGCAATATGTTTCCAAGGATGCGCTGTTTTACTTCACTTCTCCTTGGGCCAAGTTTTCTTGGTTGGCTTTGCCGCTGTTGTTTTTGATCTATATCAACAAGAGCAACGACTAGAGACTAAAAGCTAATGAAGTTTACCCCGTGGTAAATGCCATTGGGGCTAAAACCTAAAAGCTTTTTTATGGGTTGACTTAATTTTTGATTAAGATATAATTAAAAACGTTATATTATTATCTAGCGAAGTGAGCGAAATGAAAGTAATCTTTCATTTCCGAACAAGTGACGATAACAAAAGTTTTATTCTCCAATATTTTACGGGTACATAGCTCAGTTGGTAGAGCAACGGCCTTTTAAGCCGATGGTCGGGGGTTCGAATCCCTCTGTACCCACAAATGATAAAATAAAACACCCCCGTGGTGTTTTATTTTTTTTAAATGTATAGGTACAGAGGGATTCGAACCGGTGGCAGCGAAACAAGTTGACTTTCAGCAGAAAGGCAACGCAGGAGAGCGCCGACAAATGCGGATGAGCATTTGGCGCCACCGCGGGCAAGGAATGAACGAGTGTCGACGAGTGAGTGACGCGACACTCTGTAAACATTGGGTACAGAGGGATTCGAACCCATCTCGATATTAAGGCAGGTTAAGATATTGAGTAATTAACTGCTTGGTGATATCATAAAGGCATAAGAGACTTTAAGTGCAGGAAGGGAAATTCATGAAAACACAAAACACAAAATGTAAAATTAGTGGTGTTTGTTCCAGTTTCACACGCTGACATTGTGAGACGGGCACTTGGTGAAGCCGGGGCTGGGAAAATTGGAAACTATGATTTTTGCTCGTTTTCTTCTCGTGGAATTGGTCGTTTTCGTGGCAATGAAAATTCAAATCCAGCAATCGGAAAAGCGGGCCAATTTGAAGAGGTTGAAGAGGAAAGAATTGAAGTTATTGTGCCAAGAGAAATCCTTAAAGATGTCATTAAAAAAATGAAAGCCGTGCATCCTTATGAAGAAGTTGCTTTTGATATTTATTTGCTAGAAAAATAGTAAATTTTAAAACAGGATTGTCCTCGATTGAGTTTCTCTTTGAATGAGTTTCTTTTTTATGAAAAAACCAACTGGAACAACTGGCTCAATAAGAATAACCTCGAAAGATACTTCTTTTAATAAGATTATTTTTCCAAATGCAAAAGAAGATATCGAGCTTTTCATTATGGAAAGATTTGTTGAAAACATAAATAAGCAAGGAGTTTTCTTTAAATTCACATCATTCAGCCAAAACAGTCAAGATGATTTTGATTTTTCCGTTGAAACAACAAATGGAAAGAGTGACATTGACTTAATGGAAATTGCAACCTTGGGTAAAAGTAGTCACGAATTGGCGAGTAATCAATATAATGACCTTGAATTTAGTAGAAACATTCTTAAAAAAATACTAGAAAAATCGACAAAATATAAGAGTAACAAATCCTCACTTTTTCTTTTATTATATTCAACTAACTTTAAGTTTAATCTTAGTGAGTTAGTGATTCAACATTTACAATATCTTCTCAATAGGGACACCCACTGTTTCAAGATGATTTTCTATTTTTCATTATTGGATGGAAAAGAAGGGTACACAAGATTACTATTTCCTTCAGAAATAAAGGAATTCGATGAAAAAAGATATAAAAACAACATAAGTATAAATTTACTTTAGTAGCTGACATCCAAGCCAACCTTGATCGCAACAGTTTTCCACTTTTTCAAAATTCATTTACTTGAAATCTAAAAAAGGTTGCGATCTGAGTTTTAGCTGAGGACCTTCTTCAGTCGAGTTTTCCTATGTCGGTGAAAACTTTTCAGAATTAGCCCAAAAAATAAAAACAGCACTGGCAAGCAACTAAAACTAAGGAAAATTTATTTTCTTATCATAAAAATTGCTTTTCTTAGCCGTTTTTTTGGTGTATCTATTGACATAATTCTAAAAATATGCTAGATTGTCATATTATTAGGCAGTCTAAATTTAGAAAGGTCCTAATAAGATTCTTTGACAAATTTTTAGAAGAAGAAAAACAATCAGTTTAATTTTCGTATAGCATCTTTAATTTTCTCATTAACTCAAAAAGGAGACTATTATGGTGGTCCCCTTTGTCAACACAGCTAAATTAGAAAAGTTAGAGGGAAAATTTTTAAAAATTATTAGCTATTGAAAATGCACTTCCCTAGGGGTTGCGTATTCCAAAGATTGATGTCTGCGGGTATCATTGTAGAAAAGAAAATATTCATTTAACCCTATTTTGGTTTCTAAAACATTTTGATATGAGTTTAGATAAATGTTTTCTTGCTTAACGCTTCGCCATAATCTTTCAACAAAAATATTATCCAGACAGCGTCCTCGTCCATCCATACTGATTTGGATATTATGACTTTCTAGGATTCCTGTAAACTTTGGGCTAGTAAAATGACTGCCTTGGTCAGAATTGAATATTTCTGGCTTGTTTTTGCTTTGGCCTAAGGCTTCCTGTAAACATTCTAAGCAAAAATCAATATCAAGGCTATTGGAAACTTTCCAGCAAATTACGAAGCGAGAATACCAATCAATAATTGCAATCAGATAGGCAAAGCCATTTTCTAGTTTTATGTAAGTAATATCCGTACTCCAGACTTGATTAGGTCTTTGGATTTTTAAGTTTCTCATTAAATATGGATAAACTTTGTGATTGATATTTCTCCAGCTCAAGTTCTTTTTAGGGTACAGTGCCACAATTCCCATAATACCCATTAACATTCTAACATGTTTTCTGCCAATTGGAATTTTGTGTGTCTTGTTTAATTCAGCTCTGATACGACGATTTCCATAGAATGGGTATGCAGTGTAAATTTGATCAATCAGATGCATAGTAGCGATGTCCTGTTGGCTGATTTCAACTGGCTTGTAATAGAGGCTTTCTCTGGAAATTCCTAGGAGCTGGCATTGTCTTTTAACGGTAATGTTTTTGTTTTCTTTTTCAACCAGTGAAACTTTTTGTTCATGCGTCAAAGACTGAGAATTTTTTTTTAAGCCAGTCCAACTCAAGATCTCGCTTTCCAATTAGTTTATACAAATTATCTAATTTTTCTTGCTGCTGAAATTCAGTCTGTTTTTCTTTTTTTCTATTGTCTTTGAATATTTCCGTTAAATTATCCATAGCTTGTTTTTTCCATAGGCCAATCTGAGTTGGATGAACTTGAAACTCGCTGGCAATTTGAGAAATGGTTTTTTCACCCTTGATAGCTGTGAGAGCTACTTGGGCTTTTTCTTGGGCGCTAAAGGTTTTGTGTGTTTTGGTCATAAATTTGGGTTAATATTTCCCTCTAAGTTTAGCATATTTCGTGTGCAGATTTCTGGGACCATTATATATTTTGAAAAAAACAAAAGGAATAAGTCTTGTTCTGGTGCCTTTAATTGCAACTTCTTTGATAAGTTGCTCACCAGAAAAAAAATCCGGTAGCACTGGTGACTGGAAAGCTTCAGATACTACAAGTAGAAGAAATTCCGCACACGGATCTTCTTACCCTTGGTGGTATTTCTGGAGAGGCTCGGGTTCGTCATTTGCACCATCAAGCGGTGTGTCTGGTATAAGCTCGGGTACCACTACTGGCAAGGCTGGCGTATCTGCTGTTTCAAGGGGTGGCTTTGGTTCCATAGGTGCTGGACATGGCGCTGGTTCCTGAGTCAATTTCAGAAGTTGAAGAAACAAAACCTATCCGAGTAATATACTCGGATAGGATATCTTGAAAAGAAAAAAATACTTACAACAATGGAAAGAGTCCAAGTATCCCCGAGAGTTGACTGGGAGAAAAAAGTTGTTTCAAATGGTCTTGTGTATTATAAGGATGAAACAGGAAGACTATACTGGAACGAAGGTGCTTACTATCATTTTACTGAAAAAGAAATTCTTCTTGTGGAAAGTGCCACTGAAAGATTACAGGAAATGTGTCTGGCAGCTGCTCAGTATATTATCGATAATAATTTATTCCACAAGCTCGGTATTTCAGACTCAATTGCTGACCTAATAAGATGGTGTTGGAATGAAGAACCTCCGGCAATTTATGGAAGATTTGACCTCGCATTTGATGGTGTCAATCCTCCTAAATTATTGGAATACAATGCTGACACGCCAACCTCATTGCTGGAAGCCTCAGTTATACAATGGTTTTGGCTTCAAGAAAAATTTCCAGAAAAGGATCAATTTAACTCCATTCATGAAAGATTAGTCCAAAAATGGAAGGAGTTGGGCGGTTATCTTATTCAAAAAGACCCATTGTATTTCACAAGTCTTGATGACCGCGAAGATGTTATGACAGTCAGCTATTTGCGTGAAACGGCAGAGCAGGCTGGCATTGAAACAAGATACATTAAACTTCAAGACATCGGTTGGAATGGTGATTGTTTTATTGACCTGGGTAATTCTGAAATGAAATCCATTTTCAAGCTTTATCCTTGGGAGTGGCTCGTTGCGGAAGATTTCGGGAAACATCTCCTTGATAAGTATCGCTCAATGCAGTGGATGGAGCCAATATGGAAAATGCTTTTTTCCAATAAAGGTATCCTTCCTATTTTATGGGAAATGTATCCTGGGGATGAAAATCTCTTGGAGGCCTATTTTGATAGCCCATGTGGTCTTGAGGAATATGTGAAAAAGCCACTTCTGAGCAGGGAGGGTTCTAATATTTCGATTGTAACTAAAGATCGAAAAGAGGAATCACTTGGAGATTATGGGGAGGAAGGATATGTTTATCAAAAATATTCTCAACTCCCTTGTTTCAATGGAAATTATCCTGTCATAGGAAGCTGGGTTGTTGACGGTTTGCCATGTGGTATGGGAATTAGAGAATCAGATAATTTGATTACTGATAACATGGCCCGTTTCGTTCCTCACCTGTTTTCTTGATTAACCCTTTAAGGACTTGCTAAACAGCAAGTCCGCTTTTTTTTTATTTCATCAAAACCTTAATTCTCGCCACTTTATTCTCCACAACCTCCCAATTTTCCAAAATCTCCCCACATGTCCGCCCCAAGGGGTTACCAAAATTATCCCCAAATGCCCACCAGATAAAAAAAGAACACTTTTAAGTGTTCTTTTTTTGTGGGTACAGAGGGATTCGAACTGGCGCCACCGCGGGCAAGGAGTTTGTGAGTGTCGACGAACAAACGACGCGACACTTGGCAACATGATATAAAAAGGATTCGAACCTACCTCGACGGCAAGGCGGGCGGGCAGGAATCTAGGATATTGAGTAGTTAGCAACTTAATGATATTATGAGATGGAAAAGAGATGTATAAAAGATTGTTTATAAAATTTAAAAAATAGCATGCAAAAACACAAATCCAATAGTGAAATTTTTATTTATGAAGGTGCCAATGGGAAGCCTAATATTGAAGTGCGAGTTGAAAATGAAACGGTTTGGTTAAACCAAACTCAGATGTCAGAATTATTTCAAAAAGATATTCGGACAATTTCCGAGCATATAGGCAATATTTACAAAGAGGGTGAATTGGTCGAGGACTTTACTGTTCAAGCCAAATCCGGAAATTCCGGAATTGGCTTGGTTAAGCCAACAAAATATTATAATTTAGATGTGATCATAGCAGTTGGTTATCGAGTGAAATCCGCACAGGGCACAAAATTTCGCCAATGGGCAACTGCACGTCTGCATGAATATCTCGTGCAGGGCTTTGTCATGAATGATGAATTTTTGAAAAATAATGGCGGCGGCATATATTTCAAAAAACTCTTGGCTCGTATTCGTGATATTCGCTCCAGCGAAAAAATGTTATATCGGCAAGTGCTTGACCTTTATGCTACTAGTGTGGATTATGATCCAAATTCACTGCATTCAGTCAAGTTTTTCAAAATTGTGCAAAACAAATTGCACTATGCGACTCACAAACAGACTGCAGCGGAAGTTATTTACAACCGTGCCGATAGCAAAAAAGAGTTTATGGGTTTGATGGTTTTTGCGGGTAATTTGCCGATATTGGAGGAGGTGCGCATAGCAAAAAATTATTTAACTACCGAGGAACTCGAAAAATTAAATCGGCTTGTTTCGGCATACTTTGAGTTGGCAGAATTACGGGCTATGAATAGACAAGCAATGAATATGGAAAATCATATCAAGGCTCTTGACAGTTTGCTAGGTGACTATGGCGAGGGAGTTTTGATTGGCTCGGGCAAGATAAGTCACGAAAAAGCCATTGAAAAAGCTGAAAAGGAATATCGAAAATATCAGACAAAAACCCTTTCGTCAGTAGAAAAATCATATCTGGAAACAATTAAAGGCATTCAGAAAAAGATCGGAGAAAAAGTTAAGAAAGTTCAGAAAAAATAAAAGGGTATTTAATACCCCTTCAAAAAAATTACGTAGTCTATTACGTAATTTTTTGTTAAGGTCAAACTATTTTTTTAGAAGTTTTATCGCTGTTTTTTGTTCTTGAGTAATTAACTGCTTGGTGATAGTATAAAGGGCATAAAACAGGCTCTAAGAATGTGAGTGGAAATTTATGAAAACACAAAATGTAAAATTAGTGGTTTTTGTTCCAGTTTCGCATGCTGACATTGTGAGGCGAGAGCTTGGTGAAGCTGGGGCTGGAAAAATTTGTAATAAAGAATTTTAATGTTAGAAAAAGTTTAGTAATTTATTATAGAGATATGTCTATGGAAAAATTATTTATCAAAAATAGAAAAGATTGGAATATAGCAGTTGTTTTGGAGGAGCAGAAAAATCCAAAAGGGCTTGCTTTTGTGATGCATGGATTGAGTGGCACAAAAAATGAGCCACACATTGAAACTATTGCTAGCGCCTTTACTGAAAAAGAATTTACAGTTGTCAGTTTTGATACGACAAATACTATCGGGGAAAGTGATGGAAAGTTGGAAGATGCGACGCTTACAAATTACTATGAAGATTTGGAAGATGTTATTAGTTGGGCAAGTTCTCAGAAATGGTACGAAGAACCTTTTGTTTTGGCTGGGCATAGTTTGGGGGCGATTTCCTCGGCATTGTTTGCTGAAAAATACCCCAAGAAAGTCAAAGCATTAGCACCCATTTCAACAGTTGTGGCTGGAAGATTTACAGAGGAAACGTCTGATTTCAAAAAGATAGGAAAGGACTGGGAGAAAAAAGGTATCAGAGAATGGGAAAGCTCAAGCAATCTTGGATTAGTGAAAAGATTGAAATGGTCTCATGTGGAAGATAGGAGAAAGTATGATTTGCTTCCAAATGTAGATAAATTAAAAATGCCAGTCCTGATGATAGTTGGCAGTCTTGATAATGTCACCCCATTGGAGCATCAACAACTATTTTATGATAAACTTAGTGGCGAAAAAGAATTACATGTAATAAATGGTTCGTACCATACCTTTAGAGAAAGAGAGCATCTTGATGAGATAAGGCAGATATTTTTAAATTGGATTGATAAAATATAAGTAAACAATAAGTGGCAGTGCAAAAAACTATGGTTTGGAATATCGTCGTATTATTGTTTGTTGCAATAATCGCTGTTGCAAAAGCCTATCTTGAAAAGAAAGAACAAACGCCTGCAGATTTGTCGCTGTATCAGAAAAAAGAGCGAGTGATGAACGAATCAGAGCAAGCCCTTTTCATAAACCTTTCCCAAACCTTGGGCAATGAATATGTCGTGCTTTCCAAGGTTCGCATTGAAGACTTTGTTGATGTGAGCAAAGGCGCAATGCCAAACAGTCGCTGGAGTTTGCGAGGCAGAATAAAATCTCGCCATATTGATTTTTTGATTTGCAATCGCACTACCACAAAACCACTGTTCGGCATCGAGCTTGATGGCAAGTCCCACAATGACCCAAGACGCAAAAATCGTGATCAGTTTGTCGATGAATTATACAAAAAAATCAATTTGCCAATTCAGCACATCCTCGTCGGTGAAAACTTTTCAGAATCAGCCCAAAAAATAAAAACAGCACTGACAAGCAACTAAAACCAAGAAAAAAAATCTTTTTTATCATAAAAATGGCTAGAAATAGCCATTTTTTCGTGCATCTATTGACATACTTCTAAAAATATGCTAAATTACTGTGTTATTAGGCGAGGTAAATTGTCTAATAAAATTCTTTGACATTTTTGTAAGAAAGAAGGAAAACAACTCTAAACCTCATAGGGATACACAATGAAAAAACTTAGAATTGGTGATGATTATGGTGGTGGTAAAATTGTTTATATTGATACCACTGGCAAACATGGTCTGATCGTGGCAAAAGAGGATCTTCCAGAACATTACAATTTAGCTGAAGCTAGGAAAGCTTGTAGCGATTTAGTAATCGACGGATACACTGGTTGGAAAGTGCCAACTATTCGGAGACTCAAAAAGATTTATCCAGAAATGGAGCTTATCGGTGGATTCGAAGGGTGGGATTATTGGAGTTCCACAAAAAGTAACAAGGAAAAAAATCTTTATTGGTATTTGAATTTTGGCGATGGACCAATGATGTGTGCTTTTGCTCAAAGGCCAACTGAAAAACTCAGGGTTCGCCCTGTCAGAACTTTCTAATGAACAAAAATCAACAATAAAACTGTAAGGAGTACTAATGATTTTTAAAAATGTGGCTTTAAGTGCTGGAGATTTTATTGCTTTTAAAACTCCCTCCGTTCCGCTTCAGGAAGTTCAAGCTGCGGTGATTAATGTGGAAGATGGAAAACTTGAAGTGATGAGTACGCTCTTGGCACCTTTTCAGCATAGTGGAATTTTTACTGAGGCTGAAGTAGGGGAAATTATAGTGGTTTATCCAGCCTCAATTTCAATTCCTCAGGAGTCCGGAAAAAAGAAATTCATTAAAGATCAAAAAGTGTCCATTTCTTTAAAGAATGGGACTACTGCTTGTGGATGTGTTGTTGCCGCTTTTGATGGGGTTGTGGCTGCTCGTACCAATGAGGGTATTTTTATTGTTGGTGGTGCGAGTTTTTTCACTGCCCAGTGAAAGATGGTAAAAAGTTTTATATAGACAGTAGCGAGGTTCTTAACCTATCTACTGTCTTTTTTTATTGCATCAAAACCCTCATCCTCGCCACTTTATTCTCCACAACCTCCCAATTTTCCAAAATCTCCCCACATGTCCGCCCCAAAGGGTTACCAAAATTATCCCCAAATGCCCACAGATAAAAAAAGAACACTCATGTGTTCTTTTTTGTGGGTGCAGAGGGATTCGAACGGGCAGACGCTAGGATATTGAGTAATTAACTGCTTAGTGATATCATAAAGGCATAAACAAGCATGGATTGTAATAAGGCTATGATATTAAAGGAAGTTACAGCTAGTTCAATAATCACAAAATCTAATCTTCCAGACGCGGATTACGTTATTAATCCCTATATCGGTTGTATGCATGCCTGTATTTATTGCTATGCAAGTTTCATGAAGCGATTTACTGGACACGTTGAACCCTGGGGACAATTTGTTGATGTGAAAATAAACGCTCCAAATTTAATTCCAGAAAAAACTTCAAAATACAAAAATAAATCGATTTTTCTCTCTTCTGTCACTGACCCATATCTTTCGTTTGAACGTAAATATGAATTAACCAGAAAAGTTCTAAAAAAACTTATTCCGCTAGAGCCAAAAATTGGAATTCAGACTAAATCTAGTTTAATCGCAAGAGACATTGATTTATTGAAGCAATTTAAGAATTGCGAAGCTGGAATTACAATCACAACAACCGATGATGATATTCGCAGAGAAGTTGAACCTTGCGCATCCTCAATTTCAGATAGGATAAAGGCCTTGAAAGAAATGCACGAGGCGGGCATCAAAACCTATGTTTTTATTGGTCCCATTTTTCCATTTTTAACCGATTGGCGAGATATTATACGCAAGACCAAGGACTATGCTGATTTTTACATGCTGGAAAATCTCAACGTTAAAGGTAGCATCTGGAATAATATCAAGAGTTGGCTTCAGCAAAAACATCCCGAACTCTTAGAAAAATACGAAAAAATATATTTTACCAAAAATGATTATTGGAATGATGTTGAAAAAGAAATAAAGGAATATTGCCGTGAAAATAAAATTGATTGCAGAATTTATTTTCATCACGGGAAATGAATTTCTTCAGGGATTAGTTAAGAACTGTCCTCGACCGTACTTTTTTGGTGGGAAATTAAAAATGTAAAAATATACTAAAATAGTCACATGGATCAATTAACAAAATATCAAAATAGAGTTTTCAAAGTTCTTAACGAGCAAGAATTTATTATTGAAAACAGAGAAAGAAAAATTATTCAGAAAGGCACCACAAATGGACGCAGGTATTTTTTTATGGTTGCAAAAAGATTGGAAAAAGGAAAAATCATTGAGCGATTCGTTAAAATACCTAAAAATAATACCAAGAAAATTCTTTTGCCATTTCAGCGTCAAATTGAAATCGCAAATTATCTCAAAGCAAACAAGGTTATTCGCACAAGAGAAGTTGTGGTGGCAAATTATGATCCAAAAAAAGGTGTTCCGTTTGCTATTATGGAAACTTTTCCTATTGATCATTCAAAAATCGGATTTATTGAAGGGAACAAAGAGGCGCAGCTTCTTGGTAGTCGAGAGGCAAAACAGGTTGTTGATCAACTTTTCAAATTTCACTCCATTTCAATTGAATCTTTGTCGCCAAGCCTAAGAAAGATTTTGAAAGTTTATCCCGGAGATTACAAAGGATTCAGGCGCCAAGTTTTTCGTTATCTTAATAGAAAAGTTCGAACGTTAGATGGAAAAGGTGAAGTAGAAATTTTTCATAAGGTTTTAGAAAGAAGACTCCCTATAATTGATGTGAAAAATAAGGCCAAGGAAATTTTAACACACCTGGAGCCGCTTATTGATACTAAGTCAAATCACGCTACCTCGATAGTTCATGGCGATGTGTCCCCAAATAATCTTTATGTTTTCGATTCTGGCGAAGTTGAATTATTGGATTTTGAATGGGTTGGGATATTTCAGAATAAGGCTATTGCTATGATTCGCGATTTTGGAAATTTACGAGCTCGTTCGTGGAACAATAAAAAATTTAGAAATGCTCTTGATGAAGAACTTGTCAAAAAATATCGTTCTCAGGGACAGGAGAATCTTGGCAGGGCGATTGTGCAATTAAGTATTTTGCGTTCTCATATTCATTTATCTGGCGCTTTTGAAAATTATGAACTAGTCAAGCAGGAGATTCCCTTGCAGATAAGGCGCAAAAAATTGACAGAGCAAGATATTGTCGAAGCTTTTCAATAACAAGTCTGGTTGAAGTTTTTAAGGTTTTTTCCCTCTGGATTTTTTCTAATTTCTTTGATACACTGGATTTATATGAAAAAAACATTCTCAATATTAGTCCTAATCTCAGCATCGTTTATTTTTTCTGGTTGCAGCTTGTCAGGCACCACAAGCACGCCTGCTGGTCCGCTGGCGAATGCTACGATGATTAAATCTGTTGACGGCGGGGTTGCTTGGCAGCCTAAAATCAAAATTGATGACAAAAAAACAATCGCCGGAGTTGATGTTCTCTCAATGGCAATAGATCCTGTTGATTCTAACATTGTATACATTGGCACAATGGCAAACGGGATTTTTGTTTCAAAAGACGGCGCAGAAACATGGGCGCAAATTCCTCTTGCTGACAAAATATATAATATTGTTTTTGATCCGCAAAATCATGACATCATGTACGCAAGCGGTGTCTTGAATGGAAGAGCAAAAATTTTCAAGCGATTAAGCGCAAATGAACAGTGGAAAGAAGTCTATACTGAACCGGCAGATGGGACCGTGATTACCTCGCTTGCAATCAATAAGGTCAATTCACGAGTTCTTTTTGCCGGAACTATCAATGGTGTGATTGTGAAGACTACTGATGGAGGACTCACTTGGGCAAACATCAAGAAAGCCACTGGTCCAGTCACGGGAATTGTCTTTGACAGTTCGGATGACCAGCATTTATTTTTCGCAGTTTTCCAGATTGGACTGCTTGAGACGAAAGATGGTGGTAAAACTATCGAAGATATTGCTCAAAAAATAGATGCAACTCAGCATGTCTCAAGCGTTTTTGCTGTGGCTGCCGACCCAAGCGTTGGTGGAGTGTTTTATGTCGGAACAGGAAGTGGAATTTTCAAAAAGACCGGCAGCAGTGATACTTGGGAAGCTGTTAATATTATTGAGAGTTCAAAGGCATTTCCAATTCGCGCATTTGCTGTTAGTCCTATGAATCCGAAAGAGATTATGTATTCTTCCTCGCATGCTATCTATAAATCAGTAGATGGTGGTGCATCCTGGGCAACATTTCAACTCGATTCCGCTAAAGAAATAAGTGTGCTAAAATATGACAAATCAAACTCGTTGAAAATTTATGCAGGTTTGCGGAAATATTAAGTTTGATTGATGGTATATTTATATGGTATGCATAGTTACGCGTATTTGTAGTCGTTTGTGTTGCGGTCTTATCTTTCACTTAAGATGCGAGAGGCCATCAAGTATTTGACTCAGTGCGTATGAAAAATTTTTTTAAAAATAATTAACCAATTTATTGAAAAATATGTACAGTGAAATTATCAAGCAAAAGAACATTGAATTTGAAAAAGCGATTGAGCATTTGAAAAGTGAAGCTAGCAAAGTCAGAACCGGCAGAGCAACTCCATCATTGGTTGAAGATATCTTAGTCAATTATTATGGGGCAAAAACCCCACTTAAGCAGATTGCCAGCATTTCAACACCAGAACCTCGAAGCATTGTGATTCAGCCATGGGACAGGGGGGCGATTGTTGCAATTGAAGGGGCGATCAGAGAGGCAGACTCAAGTTTGAATCCAATGAATGATGGGGTTCTTGTTCGGATTAACATTCCAATGTTGACAGAAGAGCGTCGCAAAGAAATGGTTAAAGTGTTAAATCAGAAAGCTGAGGAGGCACGCATAACCCTGCGCTCAATTCGAGAAGATGCTTGGAAAGAACTGCAAAAAATTGAAACCGAAGGTGGAATGAGCGAAGATGACAAATTCAAAGGAAAGGAAAAATTGCAAGAAACAGTTGATGAATACAACAGGAAAATAGAAGAGATTCGTGTTGTTAAGGAAAAGGAAATAATGACAATCTAGAAGCTAAAAATTAAAAATTAAAAATTAAAAATTATAAAACCATGTAACATGGGTGTGATTTTTATTTTACATAAAATATGTTTACAGTCGTAGTCTTTATTATAATTCTTGGAGTTCTTGTCTTTGTTCATGAATTGGGGCACTTTGTGGTGGCAAGGATGAATGGAATCAAGGCTGAGGAATTTGGACTTGGTTTCCCGCCAAGAGCACTTGGTGTTTTTAAGGACGACAAAAGTGGTAAATGGAAATTTGTTTCAGGTGGCAAGTCGATTGTTTCGGAAAATACTGTATATTCTTTAAATTGGTTTCCAATCGGGGGTTTCGTGAAAATCAAAGGCGAGGATGGCGGCGAAAAAAAAGACACTGACAGTTTCTCATCAAAACCGGCTTGGGCAAGAATTGCAGTTTTAGCTGCTGGCGTGGTGATGAACTTTTTGTTTGCCTGGGTATTGCTTTCGGCAACCTTTATAATTGGAACGTATCAAGATGTGACAGGTGATCACGTGGCTGGATCTAAAGTGCTTATTCAAGCAGTTGAGGACAAATCTCCAGCTCAGAAAATGGGTTTACAAATTGGAGATGTGTTGATTTCTGGGGGTAGTGGAGCGTTTGCAACCGTGGAAGATGTTCAATCATATATTAAGGCAAACGCGGGTAAGGAAATACCGCTATATATCCAAAGAGGGAAACGGAAGCTTCAGCTGAAAGGAACACCTCGCGAGCAAACGGAAGCTGGGCAAGGAGCATTGGGAATTTCAGGCCTGGCTGAAGTTGTTACTGCAAAATTTTCTTTTTTCGAATCTTTATGGAAGGGATTGGTTGAAATTGGAATGGTGATGTTGATGATGTTGGAGGTTATTAAGAAACTTTTTGTTGGCAATAGGGCTGGACTTACAATGACTGGCGTTGTTGGAATCGCATCATATACGGGACAAATAATTCCTCTCGGTTTTTCCTTCCTGCTTCGTTTTATGGCTATTTTGAGTGTTAATCTTGGAATAGTGAACATTCTTCCTTTCCCAGCCTTGGACGGCGGTCGCATCCTTTTTATATTGATAGAAAAAATCAAGGGTAGTCCAGTTAGTCAAAAGGTTGAGCAATTTTTTCATACCGCCGGATTTCTTGTGCTCATTACTTTGATGGTCATAGTTACATATTTTGATCTTGCCAGAATGGATATCATTGGTAAGATTAAGGGAATTTTTTAGCGTTTAGTGTTGTAGTATTCAAGCAAAATTAATTAGTAGAAATGGACTGTTTTCGAGCGATTGACATCACTGAAGATTTTGTGTATTATTTCTGGGGTGTTAAAAAGCATTTATAAATATCGCCTACGTGGCGATATTTCTTAATTACTAAAATTGTTGACTAAAGATTATGGTACGATTTATTACTAAAGATGGACTAAGAAAGCTTAATGAGGAATTGGAGGATAGAAAAACACGATTGAGACAAGAAATTGCTCAAGCCATCAAAGAAGCGAAAGAGCAAGGAGATTTGAGTGAGAATGCTGAATATGCAGAAGCAAAAACCCAACAAAATGAAAATGAATCTAGAATTGGAGAATTGGAAATGATTGTCAAAAATTCTCAAGTGGTTGAGAAAGATGAGACAGTTAAAGGTGCTCAAATTGGTTCAATTGTGAAAGTGAAATCAAATGGAAGTGAAATGGAATTCACAATTGTTGGATCAAATGAGGCAGATCCTGCAAATTTTAAAATTTCAAATGAGTCACCACTCGGAAAGGCTTTCATGGGACACAATGGTGGAGACGACGTAAATGTCCTTACACCGAGAGGAATTACTATCGCATATCAAATTTTGGATGTAAAATAAATGATATTTTGTCTTTAAACTTCTAAAATCCGCCTTGTTGGCGGATTTTTTGTTTGCAAAAATCGCGAAAAAGATTTACAATAACAAAGTATTTAAGACGTATCAAGAATGATTTTTCTGCGAATTAAACTCGAAAACCTTTATTGTAACTAAAATTTTTCCTGTCTGCCGACAGGCAGGCCTCACTCGACAAGGACAATGGAAAATTTTAGACAATAAATATTTTCTCAAACAGTAATTCTTAGAAAAATCATTCTTGATACTTTAATTTTAAGCTAAAAACTTTGCCTTGTTACGTATGTAATTAGAGCTAAAAGCTATTCATATGAGAGAAGATATATTACAAGTAAAACTTGATAAACTGGAAAACATCAAAGAATTTGGTATGGAGGCTTATCCTGAAAAAGCTGAGCGGGATTTTAGCAATGCTCAGGCTTTGGAAAAGTTTGAAGAAATCGGAGAAGAAAAAATAACCTTGGTTGGTCGGGTCAGGTCACTGCGGCCGATGGGAGGAAGTGCATTTGCAAATATTGAAGATGAGTCAGGGAAAATGCAGCTTTTTTTGAATAAGGGAAACATGAATGAGGAATTGTTTAGACTTTTCACTAAGAACGCTGATTTAGGAGATTTTGTGCAAGTGACGGGTCAATTGTTTTTGACCAAGACGGAAGAAAAATCACTGAAAGTTACTGATTGGAAAATGCTAAGCAAAAATATTCGTCCAATTCCAACTGAACATTTTGGGATTAAGGATGAGGAGCAGCTCTTGCGTCAGCGCTATTTGGATTTAATGATAAATCCTGACACAAGAGAACTTTTTCGCAAGAAAAATGTTTTTTGGCAGACCATTCGGAACTTTTTAGCAAGCGATGGATTTTTAGAAGTTCAAAATCCAGTTTTTGAACATACGCCAGGTGGTGCGGATGCGGAGCCCTTCATTACCCATCACAATGCGCTTGACCAGGATTTCTTTATGCGAATTTCGCTGGAGCTTTCACTCAAGCGTCTTTTGGTTGGCGGCTATGAAAAAGTTTTTGAAATCGGTAGAGTTTTTCGCAATGAAGGAATCGACCGACATCATCTGCAAGAATTTGATCACATGGAATTTTATGCAGCTTATTGGGATTTGAAAAAGGGCATGGAATTTTCTGAAAAAATGGCAAGGGAAGTTGTGAAAAACGTTACAGGAGGATTGGTTACTCAATATGAAGAATCCACAATCGACTGGGAAAATCAATTTCCGGTGGTTGATTATTTTGATGCCTTCAAAAAAGAAACTGGCATCAATCTTTCTGATGAAGTTTCAGTTGCAGATTTAATGAAAAAGGCCGACGAGCTTGGAATTAAATATGAAAAATCATATGGCAAAGGTAGAATGATTGATACGGTCTACAAGAAAACTGTGCGTCTCAAAATGATTCAGCCATGCTTTTTGATTGGACATCCAATTGAAGTTTCGCCATTGGCTAAAAAGGATCCAGCTAATCCAAATAAGGTTTTGCGTTTTCAAATCGTAGCTGGTACAGCCGAGCTTTGCAATGCTTTTGCTGAGCTAAATGACCCGATTGACCAAAGGGCGCGCTTTGAGGATCAAATGGCCCTACGAGAAGCAGGTGATGCGGAAGCGCAAATGATTGACGAAGATTTCGTGCAAGCTCTGGAATATGGCATGCCTCCAGCTTTTGGCTTTGGACTCAGTGAGCGTTTCTTTTCTTTCCTGATGAATAAATCAATCCGCGAATGCGTGATTTTCCCGCCGATGAAAGAAAAGGAATAATAGACAATATTCAAAATATAATATACAACAATTATTTTTTTATGCAAGAATATCTTGATGTTTTGGATGAAGATGGCAAGGCGACGGGAAAATCGGCTAGCCGTGAGGAAGTTCACAGTCACGGAGTTTGGCATTTGACTGCACAGGTTTTGCTGATGAATTTACAAGGTGAAATTCTTGTTCATCGTCGGGCTAGGAATAAGAAATATTATCCTGGACTTTGGGATGTGTATTTTGGTGGTCATGTGCTGAGCGGAGAAACCCCGTCGCAGGCCTTGATTCGAGAAGCTCAAGAAGAAACCAATTTAATCTTGAAAGGAAAGGATTTTCAATTTCTTTTTGACATCAAAAAAGCTGACGTTCAAAATGATGGAAATTTTATCAACAACGATTTTGCTCAAGTTTATTTGGCCCAAAAAGATTTTGATTTGACTGAGTTAGCCTTACAAGTCGAAGAAATTGAGGAAGTTAAATTTATTTCACTGGCAAAGTTGCAAGAAATAGTAACTGCTGATGGACAGGATTTTATTCCTCGAGAGCATGAATACGAACTTTTATTTAAAGCTCTAAAAGTAAATAGGCAAAACTAATTATTTTGGGTGGAAAGTCGAAGTTCGCTAGGTAATTTATTTGAAGGTTTTTGTACATTCGTACATTTGTATAAATTCGCCTGCCCGCCGGTAGGCAGGTAATTCGTAGGAAAGAAAATATGAAAATTGTTATTTGTGGCAGCATGAAAGTTTCAGCAAAAATGATCGAGGTCAGGGATGAACTTCAAAAATTTGGGCATGACGTTGTTTTGCCACGGCATACCGAGGAATATGCAAAGACGAAAACCTCAGACCACATCCATAACGAATCAGTGAAGAATAAAATTGAAAATGATTTAATTCGAGATTATTATAAAAAAATCAAAGCCAGTGATGCAATCTTGGTGGTTAATTGTGATTTGAATGGAGTGGCTGGATATATTGGTGGAAATTCTTTTTTGGAAATGGGATTTGCGCATGTCTTGAACAAAAAAATATTTTTATATAATCCGGCGCCAGAAGAACTTTCTTATGTCGATGAGATTAAAGCGATGTATGATGTGATTTTGGATGGGGATTTAACTAAGGTAAAATAAAAAATATGACTGATTACACAATAATTTCAAGATTTAGAAATAAAGAACAGTGTGAATTATTATTAAAAAGGCTATCTGAAAAAGGAAAAACTTGTTATAATTTTTGTGCTATTCCTGCTGATCAAAACAATCCAGATGCTCATCCGGAAGATCAAATGAGGGTTTTGGAGGCAGTTGATGATTTTTATAATAATGAATATTTTAAAGAAATTTTCAAAAATGATTTAGAGGGATTAAAAAATGCGAAAAAAGTTATATTATTATTACCTGCAGGAACCTCAGCTCATATAGAAGCAGGAGTTGCTTTTGGTTATGGAAAGCCACTTATTTTAATTGGAAAACCGGAAAAGCCAGAAACACTTTATCTTATTTTTAATGAAAGATATGAAAATATAGAAGAATTTCTTGAAACAATTTAAACTATATGAACAAAATCTGTGATCATAAAAGCGTGGGTATGTTGGTTTGGCGCGATGGTGAACTGCTTTTGATTGAGCGGGCAAAATTTCCCTTTGCCTTTGCGCCACCCGCGGGACATTTGGATGGAAATGAAAGCTTTGAAGAAATGGCCAAAATCGAATTATTTGAAGAAGTTGGACTGGTGGCAAAGTCCTTGAAACTGTTGGGCGAGGGTCGCAAGGAAAATCCTTGTCGCAGAATTGACGGCACTTGGCACTTCTGGCAAATTTTTGAAGTTGAGGTTGAGGGCGAACTTAATCGTAGTCTTTCTGAAACGAAACAGATTGGATGGTTTGATGTTGGTGAAATAAAGAAATTGGCTGAAAGAACTGAGGAATATGAGACTGGAAAAATTTCCGAGGATGACTGGAAAAAGAATCCTGGTTTGGAAAAAGTTTGGTGCGAGTGGCTTAAAGAGTTAAAAATAATTTAAAATATTATGATGCATATTGAGAAAAAAGTTTGGCCGGAGTATTTTCAGAAAATATTTGACGGTGATAAAAAATATGAGCTTCGACTTGCAGATTGGGATTGCCATGAGGGTGATGTCTTAGTGCTGAAGGAATGGGATCCTGAAACAAAAGACTATACTGGCAGAGTTTTAGAAAAAGAAATTACATATATCCTGAAAACCAAAGATATAAATTTTTGGAGTGACGAAGAAGTTGAAAAATATGGATATCAAATAATATCTTTTAAATAATCATGATTTCCAAAGAAACACTTCAAAAGGAAATTTCAATTTGCCGAAAACATCATCAAAAGCAAGGATTTTGTGCTTGGGGAAAATGTGAAAATTGTGGCGTGCCACTGCTTTTGCAGAAATTATACAAAGCTGAAGTGATTGAAGAAAAAGAAGCCGTGGAAAAATTTAAAGCAGCAATATTAAAATGAAATAAGCTTCGCCTAGCAGTGTAATACTAAGCAGGTCCGTAGCTTAATGGCAAAAGCACTTCTCACGGGTGATGCTGGAAAATCTTGACTTGTTATTGTTTCAAAAATTTTGGTCAGTCAACGTTTTCTTAGTTTGAGGATCATGATAGTTGGTTCGAATCCAACCGGGCCTATAACAAAAAGACATTTCTATGCGAAATGTCTTTTTGTTTTAATGTGCAATTAATTTAATTTGGTAGTATTGTGTCATTTCGAGTGAAGCGGAGCGGAATCGACCCGCTTCGACTGCGATGAGAAAATATCTTATCGAATCGAGGCGAGGAAATCTGGGCTCAGATCCTTCGACTTCGCTTCTCCGCCCTAGGCGGATCAGCTACGCTCAGGATGACACAATTAATAATACTAGAGATTTTACTTTTGCATGTACCCGTAAACCGAACCAATGAGATAGAGTGAACCTGTTAGCACGATTGATTTCTTGCATTTTTTGATGGTAGTGAGAATTTCTTTTTGATTGTTTTCGATGATGGAGAAATTTGAAAATTTTTCTTTTTTGAAATAGGATGCAATTTCTTTGCTGTCAGTTGAACTGGAACTATTTTCTTGGTTGCTTAGAGAAAAATCAGTTAGAAAGACATGATCTGCAATCGGCAGGATTTCCGTCAGTATATTTCTGAAATCCTTGCCTTTTCTGAATGCTAGGATAAAATCAAAATTTTGTTTTGGAAAAATGATTTTAAGACTGGCAATAAAAGCAGTCATCTTCTGAGGGTTGTGAGCGCCATCAATGATCAAATTTGTCTTGCCAATCTTGCGAATTTCCATGCGACCTGGGATGGAAATTTTTTGCAAAGCGCTGCGCATTTTTGATTCGTCAATTGCGAATTTATCACGACTAGCCAAGACCGAAAGGCAAGCTAGCGCCAAGGAGCAATTTTCAACTTGATGCTGGCCAAGAAGTCCAAGCTTAATATTTTTGAAATTGTCTTTGGCGAAATTAAAATCAAGAATCGTCGCTGTTTTATTTGAAGAAATGAGTGAATAATTTTTTTGAGGTTTTATGAAATATAAATTCGCATTTTTTTCCTTGCATCTGTCAATAATTATTTGATTGCTGGTTACTGATTGCCAGTTACTGATTACTATGTTTTGTTTTCCGATTATCCCAACTTTTTCCTTGGTAATTTCAGCAATTGTGTTTCCCAAAATTTCCGTGTGATCAAGTCCGATTTTGGTGAGCAGGCAAATTTTATCTTTGCTGGCAACTGTGTTGGTGCCATCGAGTTTGCCACCGAGCCCTGTTTCAATGACCCCGTAGTCCATTTTTTCTTGAGCGAAAATATAGTAGGCTAGTCCCACGATAATTTCAAAATAAGTCGGGGCGCCATAGCGACAAGTTTCCATTTTTTTGACAATTGGCAAAATTTGATTGAAATATTTCAAAATCAATTTTTCGCTTGGCAATTGGTTGTTGATTTGGATGCGCTCCCGGATGTCAAAAATGTGAGGGGAAATGGAAAGTCCGACTCGAAAACCCTGGCTTTGCAAAAGGTGGCTGGTCAAATAGGCTGTTGAACCTTTGCCGGAAGTTCCAGCTATGTGGATAACTTTGAGCTTATTTTGAGGGTTACTTAATAAGCGCATGAAATACTTGGCTCTTTGCAGCCCCAAATCGCCTACAAACAAAGCCTCCCGCGTCGGAATGCGAGTTTTGAGGTAGACTTCAAATTGAGATAGGGTTTTGATTTGCATAGTTAGATTATCGTAACGCAAAACTTCAAAAAAGACAACTCAGAGCCCTTTTTTTATTCAATAAAACGTGTTAAAGTTATCAATATGAAAAGATTTGATATCCTGACAATTTTTCCAGAGATTTTCGATAGCTATTTTGGCGAATCAATTTTGAAGCGGGCTAAAGAAAGTGGCGCCATTGAAATTGGGACTCACAATCTGCGCGACTACACTGAAAACAAACACCGTAACGTTGATGACACGCCTTATGGCGGAGGGGCAGGCATGGTGATGCGAGTAGAACCAATTTACAATTGCGTGAATTCGGTAAAAAATTCATCAAAAATAAGTAATCAGTCATTAGTTCGTACAATATTATTTTCAGCAAAAGGCAAGCGCTATACGCAGGCGGATGCGGAAAGATTATCAAAGTATGATCAGTTGATTTTGATTTGCGGGCGTTATGAAGGCGTAGATGAACGAGTTGCTCAAAATATTGCCGATGAAGAAATTTCCGTGGGAGATTTTGTGCTAACCGGTGGCGAAATTCCGGCAATGCTAGTTGTTGATAGTGTTACTCGTTTGCTTTCTGGCGTGCTTGGTAATGTTGAAAGTGCAGTTTACGAATCACATAGCAGTGATGGTTATCTTGAGCATGGCCAATATTCCAAGCCTGAAGAGTTTGAGGGTTGGAAGGTTCCTGAAGTTCTGCTAAGTGGAAATCACAAGGAGATTGAGAAATGGAGAAATGAAAATTCAAAAGACGGATTTTAAATTTTAGATTTTAGCGCATCATTTAGGATTATGAATTCGAGGATCTTCTAAAGTTTGAACTCTAAAAGCCAATATCTGTTTAGAATATTTATGAATAACGATAAACAATTCGACAAGACATTATTTTTTGTAATTCTCTCACTGCTAGCCTTTGGGCTTGTGATGATTGCGAGTGCTGGTGTGATTTATTCGCAGACCCGTTTCGGGGATGGATATTACTTTTTCAAGCATCAACTTTTTTACGGAGTGTTGCCTGGTTTTCTTGTGTTATATCTTTTTCAAAAAATCGATTATCATCTTTGGCGGAAATTTGCTGTGCTGTTTTTTTTGATGGCAATAATTCTTCTGATGTTCGTATTCGTGCCTGGAGTGGGTTCGCGGGTTTATGGCGCAAGCCGCTGGATTCAACTCGGACCTTTTTCATTTCAACCTTCCGAGATGGCAAAATTGGCAATCATTATTTATCTAGCTGCCTGGTTTGAAAGTAAGGGTTCTCAAAAAATTAAAGATTTTTTTGAAGGTCTGCTGCCATTTCTTGGTGTTATGGGACTGATTGGCTTTTTAATCATCAAACAGCCAGACATGGGCACCCTTTTCGTTATTATCATGACGTCGTTTGCAATATTTTTCGTTTCTGGCGCTAGAATTAAGCATCTTTTTGCAATGGGATCATTGGGAACTATTGCTTTATGGATTTTGGTTAAGTTGGAGCCATATCGTTTTGATAGAATTTCTTCTTTTCTTGACCCCGGTGCGGATCCAAAGGGAATCGGCTATCAGATAAGCCAAGCATTGCTGGCTGTCGGCAGTGGCGGATTTTTAGGGCTTGGACTCGGGCATAGTCGCCAAAAGTTTAATTATCTGCCTGAACCGGTTGGGGATTCAATTTTTGCAGTTATCGGGGAAGAGCTTGGTTTTATCGGTGGTATTTTCTTGATAGTTTTGTTTGTGATTTTTGCTATGCGAGGTTTTAGGGTTGCAAAAAATGCTCCAGATGTCTTTGGTCGCTTGGTTGCAACTGGCATAACAACTTGGATTATCATGCAGGCATTCATAAATATTGGTGCTAATATAGCGTTGGTTCCCTTTACTGGCATTCCGCTTCCTTTCATTAGTTACGGTGGAACTTCGATTATTTTCTTGATGGCAGCAGTCGGAATTCTGCTCAATATTTCAAAGTTTTCAGATTCAAGTTATAAATAGGCTCAGGTATGGATTTTTAAGCTGTTTTCTGCTAAAATTAAAATGTTTACAGCCAACATCCCACGGATGATTTTTATGAGGTATGAACTTATAAATGGGGGTTATTGTTGACCGTAAGTCGTGAATTAATAAGCCATGAACTTAACTATAATTTTATGCGAATCGTTTTAACCGGGGGAGGAACTGGCGGGCATTTATTTCCGCTAATTGCTGTTGCAAATAAAATCAAAGAAAAGATTGGACCAGAAGCCAAATTTCTCTATATTGGCAGTGGTGCGGAGATGGAAAAAAGTGTGATGGCTGAAAATGGTATACCCACTAAGCATGTCCTTAGTGGAAAAATGCGTAGATATTTTTCCATGCAAAATTTTACTGATGTTTTGAAGATTCCAATCGGATTTCTGCAATCACTCTGGGTTCTTTTCGGATTTATGCCAGACGTTATTTTTTCCAAAGGTGGCTATGTAGCAGTGCCAGTTGTGATTGCTGCTTGGATTTATCATATTCCAATTTTGATTCACGAGTCAGATTCAATTCCTGGTGTGTCAAACCAGTTTCTTGCAAAATTCGCTAATCGAGTTGCGGTTGCTTATCCTTCCGCAGAGCAATATTTTTCAAGAGAAAAAATTGCGCTTACTGGCAATCCCGTTAGGTTTCAGGTTACAGATGGAGATGCGATGATGATGAGGAGTCAACTGGGGTTTACTACTTCAAAAAAAACATTGCTTGTGTTGGGAGGCAGTCAGGGGTCGCAAGTAATAAATGAAGCAATAGTGAAAATACTTCCTCAACTTTTGTATAATTATCAAATCATTCATCAGACTGGCGAGAAAAATTTTAATGAAGTTCTGGCTGGGGCTGCTCAGCATGGAATAAAGGCTGGCAGAGAGGGATATTATGCTGTACCATTTTTGAATGCTAATCAGCTCAGGGATTCCTTTGCGCTTTGCGACCTTGTTATCAGCAGAGCTGGGGCAAATTTTATTTCCGAGATAGCGGCCAATGGAAAACCTGCGATTTTGATTCCGCTGGAAAATAGTGCAAATGATCATCAGCGAATGAATGCATTTGCATTGGCAAAAATTGGAGCCGCGTTTGTGCTGGAGGAATCGAACCTTGGTCAGCATTTGCTTTTCGAAAAAACTGAAAAAATTCTTTCAGATGATAATCTTAGAGGGCAAATGATTGAAAGGGTTAAGACCTTTTATCATCCCAATGCGGCCGATGTTATCGCCAATGGAGTGATTGAACTTGCTGGGATGTAAAGAATGGCTTTTTAGTCAGCCAAATGAAAAAGTTTAATTATTCAGCAAAGATTCAATACATATGAAAATTTCAGATCTTAAAAAAATATATTGTGTGGGAATTAAAGGGGCAGGAATGACTGCAGTAGTGGAAATTCTTAATGCGCGCGGGATTAAAATTTCAGGATCAGACACTAGCGAAGTTTTTTATACTGATGCTATCTTGAAAAGGGTGGGCATTGCTTTTTTTGAAACTTTTGAATCGGCGCACATAACAAATGATATTGACGCAGTGATTTTTTCTACGGCGTATAGCCTGGAAAATAACATTGAACTCAAAACTGCCAAAGAAAAAAAGATTCCCTTGATTAGCTATCCTGAAATGTTGGGTATGCTTTTTCGTGAAAAACTTGGCATTGCGGTTTGCGGCACACATGGAAAAACCACAACTTCTGCCATTTTGGCTCAAGCTTTGGCAATTGCAGGGGCTGATCCATCAGCGATTGTTGGCAGTCAAGTTTTGGATTGGAACAGTAGCGCACTTTCTGGCAAAGGACAATATTTTGTAGCAGAATCAGATGAATATCAAAACAAACTGCGATTTTATGACCCATGGTCGGCGATTTTGACTAGCGTTGATTGGGATCATCCCGATTTTTTTCCTGATTTTGCAAGTTACAAAAATGTTTTCAAAGATTTCGTGGCAAAAATTCCCAAGGTTGGATTTTTGATAGCCTGGGGTGATGGTACTGATTGTTTGGAAGTTGCTAAGACTGCTAATTGCAATGTTTTTACCTATGGTTTTAGAAAAGAAAACGATTATGCGATTGTCAATCATATTGTTGAGCTGGAAAAGCAATCTTTTGAAATTATGCATGCTGGCAGCAGTTTAGGAATTTTCGAAACGCCTCTGTCTGGCAAGCATAATGTGCTCAACTGCGTTGCTGCTATTGCACTTTGCAATGCAATGGAGCTAGATTTGAAAAAAATTAAATTAGCACTGCAAGAGTTTAAGGGAACATCGAGAAGGTTCGAGCAAATTGGAACATTTAAAAATGCCATTTTGATTGATGATTATGCGCATCATCCAGATGAGATCAAGGCTACGCTCAATGGTGCTCGCCAGCGTTATGGTGAAAAAAAGATTTGGACAGTTTTTCATCCGCATACTTTCACGCGGACAAGGGCGCTGCTGCAAGATTTTGCGCAAAGTTTTGATGATGCTGACAATGTTGTGATTTTGGATATTTATGGCAGTGCACGTGAGCAGCAGGGGGGTGTTTCCTCAACCGAATTGGTTGGGCTTGTTAATAAATATCACTATGGCAAAGCCGAATATCTTGCAACGATTGATGAGGCAGTTGAATATTTCAAGCAGCATGCGGAAGAGTTTGATGTGCTTATTACTATGGGGGCAGGAGATGTTTGGAAAATTGGTCGTCAACTGATTGACGCGGATTAATGACGGATCAAAACGGAGCACCGATTTTAATAACATGACAAAAAACTATTTGTATATTTGTAGTTAATTTGTAGATTTGTAGGTTAATAATTATGCTCAAAAAAATCAAAGCAAGTTTGGAAAAATCTCATCAGCAATATCAGCGGTATTACATCTGGCTGATATTGGCCGTGGCAGTTTTCAATCGTTTTACGGGATTGGTGCGAAGAGATTTTTGGTATGATGAGGCTTTCACAGGTGTGGCGGTAAAGGAGAATTTTAACGATATGATTATTATGATTATCAATGATGTGCACCCACCGCTATATTATGCAGCCTTGAAAGTTTTTTCTTCTTTTTTTAATTATAGTGTTTTTGGCATCCGACTTTTCTCGGCAATTTTCGGTGTGCTCGCAGTTTGGGCGCTTTATTTGCTGGCAAAAGAACTATTTAGTCGAAAAGTGGGACTCTATGCTGCACTGGTTGCTACAGTTTCTCCTTTTGCGATTCAATATTCGCAAGAAGCTAGGATGTATACGATGCTCGTTTTTCTTATTCTAATCAGCGCATATTTCTTTGTGAAAGGTTTACAAACTAAAGAAAAAAAATATTTTGCGTTTTGGGGTTTTTTCACCGGCTTGTCGATGCTGACGCACTATATGGGAATAATTTTCTCATCTGTTTACTACGTTGTTTTTGTTGCTTGGGGAATTTTTAATATAAATTGGGCTGTTTTAGATTCTATATATAAAAAAATTAAGGTCATTATTAAAAATATTTTGCCTACCAAGGAAATTTTGCTTGGATACGTAATAGCTTTTTTGGTTTTTCTGCCATGGCTAAAAATGTTTATTCATCATATTTCAATCAAGGGCAATAATCTGAGTTGGGTCAAGCCAGCAAGTTTCGGCGACATTGTGGTCAATATTCAAATGTTTTTGTTTGGAACTCCACTTGGTGAAATGTCATCGGGAATGCCTCAGCCGAATGAGCTGTTAGGCATTTCTCATATTTCAGTTCGTATGGCCATTGCGATGTTGTTTGGAATCGGAATTGTCTATTTGATGCGAAAAGAAAGAAAAGAGAAAGTTATTAGTCTGCTTGTTTTTTCGACAGGCTTCATGTTTATCATATACACGCTTTCTGCAACTCTTCCGGACCAACAATATTTCGTGGCGCGCTATTTGCTTCCGGCGGCTTATTTCATTTTCATTTTCATCGGACTTTGGCTTTCAAGATTGCATTTTGCTGTGGTGGTTTTGGTTTTTGGAGCATATCTTGGTCTTATCTCACAAACCGTTCCACTTACAAATTCAAAGGGCTACAATGAGATGATTTTGCATATGGATAAATACAAGAATAAAAATTTCTACATTTTCACAGCATTTGACTATGTGATTACCAAATATTATCTTGGCGCTGAGCGATTGACACTTTTCAATTATGACTGGCCGCAATACAATCCATCATATTGGGCAGCAATCGGCCCAGATCTTAAGCGAACGGAAAGTCAAGATGACATCCGCAATGATCCAAACGCGCTCATTATTTCTAATAAACCCCTCACGCGCAGCAATCAATATTTCGGCACCGAAGGCTTAGTACTGGTTGATCAATACAATAATATTTTGATTTATAAGTTTGAGAGGAATTAAAACATGCTAGATTGTTTATTGAAATAAATTTTTTCAATTAGATTAAGATTGTATTTTATAAACAGAAAAATCAATGTCGATGGAATATCTTGGAAATCCGATGCAGGTTCCAGAAAAAAATATCCAAAATCAAAAAGAAAAAGAACTTACTGCTGAGGAAAAAAGGCAGGCGGTTTTAGCTTGGAAGGAGATGGTGCTCGGCGTTGAAACTGTGCCGGAAAATGTTGACCAGCTGAATGATTCGGAAATCAAAAAATGGTTCAGTCAATCTTTGAATCTTGAGATTGATAATCTCGCGAAAGATTGGGGGTTGGAGCCGGATTTAGCGTTGATCAGAAAAATAAGTGAAGCGGAAAATGCGCAGGAGAAAAGTGCAGCTCAAGTTGAATACATTCAAACTTGTAGTTCTCGAATTCAAAAACTGGTTTCTGAATTCAAGGAACCGCCAAGAAAAAGCACCAAATGGAATTCTTGGCCAAAGACGATGCGAGAGCACAAAAGTTTTAATTGTGTAGGAGCATCATTGCTGGGTCAATGTTTATTGAAAAAAGCAGGCATCGAAAACTATTTAGGAAGTCCTGTCGGCCACGCTATTGATATCGCTCATCTTGAAAATGGAGATTGGTGGTATGTCGATTTTCTAAATAAGAGTGTGAAACAAATCAAACCAAAAGAAACTGAAATTGAAGGTTGCAGGGTCTTGAGCGTTGACGATAGCGACGTATTGTATAGATATGTCGGAATTCAGGACGTCTCAGCAGCTCCTGCATATATTGTTGGAAATCTTGGTTGCCTTGTTGATGAGGCGAATAGTGAGGATATCCCAGATGAAGACATTGATAAAATTGCAGCTAAAAATTTTCTCGCTGAACACGCGGAATTATTCGAGAAAGTTAATTTTGAAGAACTGCTCGCTAGGCTTTATTCTGGGGTTGAAAGATTTGCTACAAGCCAAGAAATGGAAAATGAAAAGAAGCGCATTGATTTAATATTTTCAAGCAGCGATGACATCCAAGAATTGATAGAGAAAAAAAATCTCAATAAAAACATCCAGACAATTAGGGAAAATTTCAAGAATAACGTTGAAGTTGTCAAAAATTTTCTTTTAACAGGAGATGAGGCTTTGATAAGTTCCTTGGATTATGATTCAAGGAGTGTTTTGAAGATATACAATCATCAGCTTGAAAGAGTGAAGGAAATTAATGTTGAGGTTTACGAAGAATTAAAAGCACTCATGATTTCAAAAATAGCTGATTGCTAAAATTTTTGCTAAGTTAAGAAAATTTATAAAATGAATCAACAAAGTCAAAAACAAAATAATCAGGAAAGTGGTTTCGATGAAACCCCGGAAACTGCTGCAGCAGAAAAAAGTCCAGCGGAAAAAAGAGCAGCAAGATTGGATGAAATCAATCGCGAACTACTAATTTTTAATGCTGACAGCAATAATGATTTAGAAGAAGTAGAAACTAAGAGGAATCAAGAATTTGAAAATAAAATGCGGGAAATGGAGATGGCGGAAATTCCAATTAGTGAGGATACAAAAAAATTAATCTACAAAAATATGGTTGATGATTTGATTGAACATGCAGGGAAAGAGAGTGAAAGATTTGATGAACTAAAAATGGAAAGAAAACATCTTGAGCAGGATGGTCTGGTAGCTGATTTTTTGGAAAAAACTGAAAATTTGCAACTTGATATTAATATGGTTGAGTTGAAAAATATTTTAAGTTCTCATGATGTTTTAAATTTAGATCGCCAGAAGAATCGGGAGAAACTTGGGATTAGTGATGAAAATCATGACAGCTTATGGAAAAAAGGAGGCAAAGATTTGGTGAATGTATTTGGAAAATTACTGCGAATGGAATTGGCTGATTCGCAGTATGCAGAAATATTGGCTGACCCAACTGTTGATTTTGCAAAAGCTGAAAAGCGAGATATTCTTGGCCAAGCTGTAGATTTGGAAGAACTCAGCGACGCAGAGTTTGTTGGTTTGGGAGTTGAGAAGATAAAGGATGTCATAAGGGATATGTCAGATGATAAGGACGGCAAAGTTTTTCAGGGAAATTTTTCGAATGTGCTAGTGTCTGAAAAAAGTCCCTATGTTTTAAAAACTATGCGAGAGATGAGAGATGAGCAGGATACTGAAAAGCAGCAGCAATCATTTTTTAGTTATGCCATTTTCAAGGAAGCTTTTGGAGAAGAATTTCTTCCCAAGCAAGCAATTTTGGAATCTAAAGCTAATGGGACGATTTACGTCTTGCAGGAAAGACAAAATTTTAAAAAATCGCAAGTATTGAAAAATGCAACAGTTGACGAGTTGATAGGCGGTGAAAGATTTAAAGAAATTCTTAAAATAAAAGAAAACAAAGAAAAACTGGAAAGATTTTTATTGGGTATTGAGAATATATATGAAAGTCATAATTTCGTGCTTGATGTTTTGGGAGACAATATATTCATTAAAATGGGTGACAATGGCGAGCTCGATATTAAACTCATTGATTACGGGGGATGGAGGAATGATGAAAATAAATGGGGAGATGATCTTCAAGTGGTGCGGAAATTCATTGAAAAATTAAGAAATATTTAACATAAAAATAAAAATGGAAAAACAAACATATAATCTGACCAAAGAGGAAGTTTTAGAAAAGTTTGATTCAACAATCAAGGGCTTGACAAGCGAAAGTGCCGGGGCGAGGCTCAAGGAACACGGATTTAATGAGGTTCAAAAAAAACAAAATTGGAGCTGGTTTTCGTTGCTGACAAATCAATTTAATGATGCACTGGTTTGGATTTTGCTGGTGGCGGGAGGTTTGTCTTTTCTTTTCCATGAATATCGCGACACTACAATCATTTTGCTCATTGTTGGCATTAACGCATTAATTGGATTTTTTCAAGAGTATAAAGCAGAAAAAACCTTGGAGAACATTCGTCGCTTGGCCAGTGACCGGGCTGTGGTTTTGCGCGATGGAAAACGCAAAGAAATTGATGCGAAATTTCTCGTTCCTGGCGACATAATATATATCGCATCTGGCGACACAGTTGCGGCTGATGCATATTTGCTGGAAGGTTATGATGTCTATGCTAATGAATTCATTTTCACTGGCGAATCGAAAGCTGGAAAAAAAATTATCGGAGCCATTGAAAGTGAAAACTTGAATTTGGTAGACATCGACAATATGATTTTTATGGGAACGTCGCTCACACGCGGCACTGCCGTGGCTATGGTAGCGCAGACTGGCATGAAGACGCAACTTGGAAACATTGCAAATTTGGTTGCTGAAGTTAAGGAAGAAGAAACACCACTTCAAAAACAAATGAGAGTGCTTGGTCGCGATGTCACCATTGCAGCTGTTTCAATTGGGACGCTGGTGATGATTGCGGGATACTATTCCAAGACTTCGCTTTATGACAATTTTTTGTTTGCATTGGCGCTTTCCGTTTCAGTTGTGCCGGAAGGACTCCCAGCTGCAATTTCGGTGGCTCTTTCGCTGGGCATGAAAAGATTACTCAAGCGGAATGTGTTGGCAAAGAAATTAAATTCCGTCGAAACACTGGCCTCTGTAGACATCATTTGCACCGACAAGACCGGCACCATTACTCGCAATGAATTGATGGTTACAAACATCTTGTGTGGTGATGAGGAGCTTACGATTGATGGTGAGGGATATTCAACCAAGGGTAGTTTTTCTTTGTTCGGGCGAAAGATTGATCCAACTTCGAATTTACATTTGCAGCAGCTATTACGCATCGGTGTGCTTTGCAATGATGCCGATGTTAATGAGAGTGATGGGATGTGCAAAATCACTGGCGACCCAACCGAGGGAGCACTTTTAGTCGTCGCAAAAAAATGGCAAAATGATTTGAATTTTTTCCAAAAAGGGCAAACGAAAGTTGATGAATTTCCATTTTCTTCGGAAAGAATGCGCATGAGTTTGGTTTTCAAAGACAAGAAAAGTGCTTGCGTGACATCTTTTGTGAAAGGTTCGCCAGATGTGCTGATTGACTTGTGCACTCAAAAACAAGTTGGAGACAAAATTTTGCCTTTCACTCAGCAGGACAAGCAGCGAGCAAGAAATAGTTTTAATTCAATGTCTGAGCAAGCGCTGCGAGTGCTGGCTTTTGCAACGCGAGACTTGTCGGCAATATCCAAAGATCAATATGCAAATGAATCTGAAAAAGATTTAGTCTGGGTAGGTACGATGGGCATGATAGACCCACCACGGCTGGATGTGCACAAAGCCATTGCTCAATGCACCCAAAGTGGCATCAAGGTGATTATGATAACAGGGGACTATGAAATCACGGCCAGGGCGATTGCCAGAAAAGTTGGCTTGCTCAAATCGTCGGATGGTGAAGTTATCAATGGGAAGACTCTCGACACAATGTCGGACAAGGAATTGATTGCTAAAATCAAAGAAAAGGAACTTGCATTTGCGCGAATTGCGCCGCAGCAAAAACTTCGAATTGCAACCGCGCTCAAAAAAAGCGGCTATGTGATCGCTATGACTGGCGACGGAGTCAATGATGCACCGGCCCTTAAGCGGGCTGACATTGGAATTGCAATGGGCAAAATTGGAACCGATGTTGCCAAGGATGCTTCGGACATGATTCTGCTTAATGACGATTTCGCTTCGATAGTAGAAGCAATCAAAGAGGGTCGAACCATCTATCAAAATTTGAGAAAATTTGTTTATTATGTTTTCACTTCAAACGTCAGTGAATTTTTCACAGTTGTCATTGGCGTGCTGCTGGGATTGCCTGCTCCTATTGCCGCTGTTCAAATTTTGGCAATTGACTTGGGCACTGACATCTTTCCGTCATTTTCCTTGAGTCTAGAGCCTTCTGAGCCAGATATCATGCAAAGGAAACCTTTCAAGTCAAGGGAAAAAGTTATTGACAAAAATGGCATTTTTAGGTTGATTAGAGTAGGGCTTTTGATGGCTGTTGGGGCTGTAATTGCGTTTGTTTTGTCGATGAAAAGAGGTGGTTGGGATTTTGGCAATAAAATTGACTTTACTAGCGTACTATACATGAAGTCGACGACTGCGGCTTATGCGGTTCTTTCTATGACTCAAATGGCTAACTTGCTGCAAGCTCGCAGTGAACACCTTTCTGTCTTTGCAATTGGCTTTTTCAAGAATGTTTATGCACTCGGAGCTATCGCAATTTCAGTTGGCATTTTGCTTTTGCTTATCAATGTGCCTTTGCTTCGTCAGTATTTGCATATGTCGCAAATTGGCTGGCAAGATTGGCTTGTTGTGGTCATCACAACTTTGGCCGTGTTTATTCTTGAAGAATCGCGAAAGTCAGACATTCGTCGAAAATCAATAATTAATTAGCAATTAACAAGCTTAAAAATTTCAGAACTTATGCGCTTGCTCTCAAAAAGTTAAAGCATGTAACTTATAATAATAAAAAATCTATGATTAATATTCAGGAAAATGTTTTGCTGGCACCCCTAACTTCATTTCGGCTGGGTGGGCAAGCCAGATACTTTGTAGACGCAAGAACTGTTGAAGAATTGAAAGAGGCTTTGGAATTTGCCAAAGAAAAGGGAATTGAATTTTATGTGATGGCAGGCGGAACAAATTTATTGATTAGTGACACTGGTTTTGATGGATTAATAATTAGGATAAAAATTAGCGAAATAGCAGTCAGTGGGCAGTTGGTCCAAGTGAGCGCCGGGACACCCTTAATCAAAGTGGTGAATTTTTCGGCGGAAAATGGTTTTTCCGGGATTGAATCTTTGGCTGGCGTTCCAGGCACATTTGGCGGCGCAGTGCGCGGCAATGCTGGGGCATATGGCACTGAGATAGGCAGCCACGTCGATGAGGTGACTGCAATCGATGGTAAGACGTTGGAAATTGTTAAATTCAAAAATGAGCAATGCGATTTTTCATATCGCTCAAGCTTCTTCAAAAAAAACAAAGACCTTATTGTGCTTTCTGCCACGTTGAAATTGAAACCGGCTGACGCGACTGAGTGCAAGGCCAAAGTTATGGAAACGGTTATGGGCAGAACCAAGAAAGGTTTGCAGGGTGCCAAAAGCGCAGGTTCATATTTCATGAATCCAAAAATCAATGGAGAGCAACTGCTGAAAGAATTTGAACAAGAAAAAGGCGTTGCTGCACGAGGTGGCGTTGTGCCAGCTGGTTGGATCATTGAAAAGGCAGGACTGCGCGGAAAAAAGATTGGCGGAGCGCAAGTGAGCGAGGAGCACACAAACTATATTGTTAACACTGGTGACGGAACGGCAGAAAATGTTATAATGCTAGTAAGCTATGTGAAGCAACAAGTCAGAGATCAATTTGGAGTTCAATTGGTTGAAGAAGTGAACTATTTAGGATTCTAATTTTTTTAAATATAAAAAATATGAGTACCACGGAAAATCTGAGATTTTTGTTCAAGGGAGTAGTAGTCGACCAAACGGCTCGTGACTATGTCGAAAAACGTTTAAGCACCCTGGACAAAAAATTCATGGAAGAGGTTTTGAAGACTGAGGTTGAAATTGATTTGGACAAAAAAGGAAAATTCAGAGTTGAGGTTATGATCAAAACTCCTCGTAATCTTTTCCGCAGTGAAAACACGACTGACAGCATCGAATCGTCAATCGATTTGACCGTGGAAGAGCTTCAAGAGCAAATCGTGCATCAAAAAGACAAGGTGCGAACCATCCGAAAGCGCGGCGCACTGTCGCTCAAGAAAAAACTCGTGGTTGATGCGGCTGCAAGATTTTAATCGTTGTAAAAATAAAATGGACAACAGAATAAAAATATTTTTGGGCGTGGTGATTTTTTTGGGACTTGTCTCAGGCGTGTTTCTGCTTTTCTCAAAAAAGAAAACAGTCGTTGCTCCCACAGTTCAAAAAAATGTCGCTAGTCAACCAGAGGCACCTGTCAATCATTTGAACACTGTGCAGGCAAGCGATGTGGTGGCGCAGCAAAATGCAACAGACGCGTCAAATGCTGACATTGCAAACAGTCAAATGAAAGTTGATTGGCAATCATGCAGCAAGACAACCATGTCAACGAGGCAGTCACTCTATTGGCGTTTTAAGATTGTGGAAACAATTCCACAAGGTGGAACCTATGCCAAGGCGACAGTCCTCGGTCTGCAAGCTTTTCCAGTCAACATCGCTGTCAGGGCAGCCTCGCCAGATGCCCCAATGATAAAAAACCGAATTAATGCCGGAGTTGGCAACACAATCAGCTTGCGCGGATCATGTTTCGGGGTTTCAGCTGATGGGTCAGTGAACTTTGAAGCTTATTAGGATTTCTCGAAAAACCAAAAGGCAGGGCTTCATCGGCTCTGCTTTTTTTGATTAAATTTATATTTTCTAGGCCTTTCCAAGGAGGAAAAATGGGAGTAGGATAAGGAAGTACATCAATAATAATTGCTGCGTAGCAGGTCACGTAACAGCTTTTTAAATAATTATGGCAAACGACAATAAAAAACAGGAAAATTTTGAAAAGACGCTTTTTAAGGCCGCTGATAAGCTTCGCAAAAATATTGATGCGGCTGAATATAAGCACGTGGTGCTTGGTTTGATTTTCATCAAATATATTTCTGATTCTTTTGAAGAATTGCATGAAAAATTGCAAGAAGGAAAAGGCGACTATGCAGGGGCTGATCCAGAAGACAAGGATGAATACGATGCCGAACATGTTTTTTTCGTTCCACTGACGGCTCGTTGGTCATACATTCATTCACGTGCAAAACTTCCATCCTTGGGAAATGATATTGATGAGGCGATGGAAGAAATTGAAAAAGAAAATCCAACGCTCAAAGGAGTTTTGGCAAAAGTTTATGCTCGTCCGAATTTGGACAAAGCTGCTCTGGGCAGTTTGGTTGATCTGATTGGCAATATCGCCCTGGGCGATGCGGCTGCACGATCGAAAGATCTCCTGGGAAGAGTTTATGAATATTTCTTGGGTGAGTTTGCCAATGCTGAAGGAAAAAAGGGCGGACAGTTTTACACTCCGAAATCAATCGTGAAGTTGATGGTTGAAATGATTGAGCCATACAAGGGACGAGTTTATGACCCAGCCTGCGGAAGTGGTGGGATGTTTGTGATGAGTGAAAAATTCGTGAAGCAGCACAAGGGAAATATTGATGATATTTCAATTTATGGACAGGAATCAAACAAAACCACTTTCAATCTTTGCAGAATGAATCTGGCAATCAGGGGAATTGACGGACAAGAAGTGAAGTGGAACACCGAAGGATCTTTTCTGAATGATACGCACAAAGATCTCAAAGCGGACTATATCTTGGCAAATCCACCATTCAACGACAGTGATTGGTCTGGTGAACTTCTCAAAAATGATCCGCGTTGGAAATATGGCGTTCCTCCAACAGGCAATGCGAATTTTGCTTGGATGCAGCACATGATTTATCATCTTTCACCAAAAGGTGTGATGGCTCTGGTGCTTGCCAATGGTTCGCTTTCTTCCAACACTTCCAATGAGGGTGAAATCAGAAAAAATATCATTGAAGATGATTTGGTTGATTGCGTGGTTGCACTTCCAAAACAACTTTTCTTCAACACGGGAATCCCGGCTTGTCTTTGGTTTATCTCTCGCAAACGCTCAGGCAATGGCGATCGTAAAAGAACTGGGGAAATTCTTTTTATTGATGCCAGTGAGCTTGGATTTTTGGCAGACCGCACGCACAAGGAATTTACTGATCAGGACATGCAAAAAATTTCTGAAACTTATCGAGATTGGCGAAGCAGGGAAAGCAAATATGAAGATGTGAAAGGTTTTTGCAAATCTGCAACTCTCTCTGATATCCAAAAGCATAATTTTGTGCTGACCCCCGGAAGATATGTTGGCATTGCGGATGAAATTGATGATGGAATTCCATTTGAGAAAAAAATTGGTGATTTGACGCAAGAGCTGAAAGGACAAATGGAAAAGGAGCAGGAGCTAAATGAAGAAATTAAAAAGCAACTAGGAAAAATTGGAATTAAAATTTAGATATAGCTTATAAAATTATGGAAAAAGAAATTATTTCAAAACTGCATACAAATTTTGAACAATATGCTCATCAGAAAGATGGGGTTGAATTTTGGTATGCTCGAGAGTTGCAGGGATTGCTTGGTTATGGTCGTTGGGAAAATTTTGAAAATCCATTAAATAAAGCAAAAACTGCTTGCATGGTAGCAAAGCAGAGTGTTTTGGATCATTTTCGTGACGTCACGAAAACGATAATGATGCCCAAGGGAGCCAAAAAAGAGATTCTTGATATTATGCTTACTCGTTATGCCTGTTATTTGATTGCTCAAAATGGCGATCCACGGAAAGATGAAATTGCTTTTGCGATGACCTATTTTGCGATCCAAACACGCAAACAAGAAATTGTTCAGCAAAGACTTGAGGAGTGGGAACGCTTACATGTCAGAGAAAAATTGACTCTTTCAGAGAAAGAACTTTCTGGTGTTATTTTTGAACGGGGCGTTGACAATCAAGGTTTTGCCCGAGTTCGCAGTCAAGGCGATAAAGCTCTTTTTGGCGGATATACAACTCAAGATATGAAAAATAAAATGGGCGTTCCAGAGAAAAGACCTTTGGCAGATTTTTTGCCAATTGTGACTATCAAGGCCAAAGATCTTGCCAGTGAAATCACCAATCATAATCTCAAAAAAGACCAAGCTCTCAGAGGCGAAAATTTGATCACGAATGAGCATGTCAAAAATAACAAAAATATGCGAGAGATGCTTGGCAAAAGTGGAATTTATCCTGAAAATTTGCCAGCTGAAGAGGATCTCAAGAAGCTTGAAAGAAGATTGAAATCAGAAGACAAAAAATTGCCAAAAGCGGTGAAGAAATTGAAGTAATTAGTATAATTTGATTTATACTAATCTTGATTATGCTGATAATATGAGCAAATTGATAAAAATATGAAAGCAGTAAAGAAAATTACCAAAGGACAATTGAAATACGTCTATGGTGATAATTGGAAAAATGTTGAAGAAAGGATTTTGACTAATTGTTTTTGTGGTAAATGTGGTGGTGGAGTGGCAATTATCGATTGGGAGGCTGAGCTGAATGATTTGAATGATGCTGTGGTGCGTGGCAAATGTGCCAAGTGTGGTGGGAGCGCGAATCGTTATTTGGAAATTGGGGAGAATGGGGAATATGAAGAGAAGATTGAGGAAATAAAAAAGCAATTGGTAAAAATCGGAATTAAACTGTAAGTCAGTGTTTATTATTTTAAATAACATTTCGCTTGCATTATTTTAAGATGTGTGATATATTTTAGTTAACATAAAACGTTAACAAAAACAACATGATATTTAACTTCTCATTATGGAAATTGAATGGCTGAAAGAAAAAATAAAAAAAGATCTATTGAAATATGCACAAAGTAACAAAATCACTGCAAAAAGAATATTAAGTATCAAGGCTGCAAAAAATTTTTGCGATCTGGAACTTGCGAGCAACGGTCGCGCTCACTTTTTGGAGGGAAAATATGCTGGTTGCTTTGCGATAGATTTGGAAAAAACAGGTAATGGCAAAAGATTGATATGTCAGCCTCTTGGAAGTGAACTTCAAAAAATGGAAAATGGAATGTATATAAAAGAAACTATAACGGCATTGAAAATATTAGAAATTAGTGATCATTACAAAAAATAATCACCTAAATTATAATAATTCAAAAAATATATGAGTAACAAAGAAATAAATTCAGAAATCATTAGCGGATGGGAATCGCCAATTGCGATTCATCCTGGGGAATTCCTCCTGGATTATCTTGAAGAATATAACATCACGCAGGTTGAGCTGGCAATCAGAACGGGGGTGTCAAAAAAAATAATCAATGAGATTATTAATGGCAAAAATCCAATCACTGAAGCTATGGCCGTTAAGCTGAGCAAAGTTTTTCCACTGTCTGTGGAATATTGGCTCAATCTTCAGGCTGGATATGAGGCTGATTTTGCTCGTCTAAATCAAGATTGTGATTTGAGAAATGATCTAGAGCATCTTGAGAATTTTAAACATACATATAAAGAACTTTCTAAAATAAATAAATTGGCTAACAAGCGTTGGGTAGAAAAAAATTTCACAGCAATAATATTTGAATTGCAGAAGTTTTTTGGAATCTCTTCACTTGGTTTTGTTAACAGTGCTATGGATTTTGCATTTAGAAAATATGATAGAAATAATCTCGACCACTACACGCTAGCAGCGTGGCTTCGTTTGGGAGAAATCAAAGCACAAACAAAGAAAGTTGAATCTTTTGATAGGCAAAAATTAATTGAGAAATTAGAAGAAATCAAAAAACTTTCAATGTTGAAGAAAAGCGAATATCTTTCATTGCTTGAGAGCACTTTTGCAGATTGTGGAATCGTTTTGGTTTTTGCGCCATATTTTGAAAATACACATATTCAGGCTGCAACAAAATGGATTAATCCAGAAAAAGCCTTGATTATGATTTCAACATCTAATGGAAAAGATGAGGGTAAATTTTGGTTTAATCTTTTTCATGAGCTTGGTCATTTGCTTTTGCATAGCAAGAAGGAATTTCACATCGATTTGGACGGATATAATGCTTCACTGGAAACAGAAAAAGAAGCTGATGACTTTGCGCAAAAGATGCTGTTGCCAAATTTTACAATTAAAGAATTGTTTGAAAAAGGTGGTAGTATTGGTGAAAGCATTGTTAGAATTGCAAAAGAAAATAAAATTTCTCCTGCAATTTTGGCTGGTAGAATCACGCACGAGCTTAAGGATAATAAAAAAATTTATATTGCAATGAGCCAGTTTTTGAAAGAGAGGGTTAGTGAAACGAATGTCTAAATTATAAATTTTATGAATATAAATAAATACAAAAAAGATATAGATGATCTGATTGAGCGTGGCGAACTACTTCACTATGGAATGATTATTGAAATAAATCCGAGTGAAAAAGAAATAATAAAGAAGCGATACACAGAAAAGGAATGGATAAAGGTTCAGAGAATGCTTAATTTTAGGAAAGAATATCAAATTTGGTATTCCGAGGCTTTGGAGTGTGTCCGACAAATACTGCCATCTAGGCATGAGGATTTTATTTCTTTTTACAAAGAAAATTCAAAAAGAAAAGAAATTACAAATGCAAATTATAATATATGGGATTATTTGCAAGGGTTAAATGTTACTTTGGGATCAAGAGAGATAGCTGGACCTAAAGCAGCGCTGCCTAAATTTGAGCAGCAATTAAACATTCTTAAATCTTTGAAACAGAGATTTGAGAGTAGCTTATTCGATATTCGCCAGCTAGTTCAAGCTGATATTTTTGATAATGAATTGGATGTTGCAGAGGAATTGTTAAAAAAAGGATTTGCCAGAGCTGCTGGGGCAGTTGCGGGAGTCGTTCTTGAAGGTCATTTGAAAACAGTTTGTGATAATCATGGCATTAAGATTTCAAAAACAAAGCCAATGATAAATGATTTTAATGAGGCATTGAAAAATACAAATGTAATAGAAATAACTGATTGGAGAAAAATTCAGTTTTTGGCGGATATTAGGAACCTCTGCGATCATAAGAAAAAAAATGATCCTAAAAAAGAGGAGATTGAGGATCTGATTATGGGTGTGAAAAAAATAATGAAAAATATTTTTTAATATGAACAATTGGAAAGAAACAACTTTAGATGTGGCGATTGAAATTGTCGGAGGTGGAACTCCAAAAACCTCAGTTGATGAATATTGGAATGGTGACATTTCATGGCTTTCTGTTGTTGATTTTAATAATGATAGAAGATGGGTTAAAAAAACTGAAAAAACTATAACCGAAATTGGCTTAAAAAATAGCCCAACCAAACTCTTGGACGCAGGTGATTTGATAATTTCTGCAAGGGGAACGGTTGGCGAATTGGCACAGCTGAAAAAGTCAATGGCGTTTAATCAGTCCTGCTATGGAATAAAGGCAAAAGAAAATTCGGATATAAACTTTTTATATTATTTGATAAAGTGGAAAATTAAGAATATTAAAAAGAATGTTCACGGGGCTGTTTTTGACACAATAACAAAAAATACTTTTGAAAAAATTGATATTTTGTTGCCATCACTTCCAGAGCAAAAGGAAATTGCGGGGGTGTTGTCGAGTTTGGATGATAAGATTGAACTTTTGCGGAAGGAAAATGAAACGCTGGAAAAAATCGCTCAGACTATTTTCAAGGAGTGGTTTGTGGATTTCACCATTAATGGTGAAAAGTTGAAATTGAAAAATGGAATTCCGGAATGGTGGAGAGTTGGGAAATTAACTGAAATAGCAGATTTTCTTAACGGATACGCAATGCAAAAATTTCCAGCAGAAGATGGTGTAGATTTTTTGCCTGTTATTAAAATTAAAGAAATGAATTCTGGAATAACAAATCAAACTGATCGGGCAAGTAAAGATATTCCAGAAAAATACGTTGTGAATAATGGTGACATTTTATTCTCTTGGTCTGGTAGTTTAGATATTGATATTTGGAAACATGGAAAAGGAGCACTGAACCAGCATTTGTTTAAAGTTACATCAGAAAAATATCCTAAATGGTTGTATTTTTATTGGATAAAATTTCACTTACAAGGTTTTAGGCAAATCGCAACTGCAAAGGCAGTAACAATGGGTCATATTCAGAGACATCATTTAGATGATGCAAAAGTTATTATTCCGAGGGAGGCTCATTTGCGGATGGCAGATAATCTGATTTTACCGATTTTTGAAAAAACAATTTTAAATAATTCTGAAATTCAAACTATCTCTCGCTTTCGCGACACATTGTTGCCGAAGTTGATGAGTGGAGAATTAAAATAGACTATTGAAGCATGGATGAAATTTTTAAGAAAATATCTTCATATAATCTTTTTAACTATCTTTTGCCGGGTATAATTTTTGCTCTGCTCATTCAAAATTTTATAGGATATAAAATTATTCAAAAAGATATTATCCTTGGCTTATTCCTGTATTACTTTGTGGGATTAGTTATAAGCAGAGTAGGCTCTCTCGTTGTGGGTCCATTTTTAAAGTGGATAAATTTTTTAAATTTTTCCGATTATCATGATTATATGGAAGCTTGTAAATTAGATTTTTATTTGATATTGGAGCTGGTAATGGCTTTTCACCAGTTAAAGATTTTCTCTTACCTCTCGCAAAGAAGAGATCATCTCAAGTTATAGATGGAAAATATCAAGTCGATCAACTATTTTTAAGTCATCTAGATAATGACCATATTTCTGATTATCAAAATTTTACTGAGTATTTTAAACCAGTATGGCTTACTGTGCCAAATGATCATAGTGATATTTCTGAAAAATTAAAAGTTTCTAGAGATAAAATTCCTCAAAGTGAAACAGCAAATAAAATTCTTAACGATATGAAACTTAGAATTCCTGGGAGAGACGCAAATAACCCTGATTATGAAAACCCATTAGCGGTATGCGATACAAACAATATGCTGCTTAGCTATATTCCTCCAAAAGAATGTGAGCAACTAGATGAAAATAGTGAAGATGAATATTTATTGTATGCTAATAATATAAGTTTAACTTTGTTTGTAAAAATAGGGAGTAGTTCTGTTCTTTTCACTGGAGACATTATGAAAAATGGAATGGAGTATTTAATTAATAATAGCGATATTTTTAAAAGCGTTATTCAAGAAATAGGGGTTGATTTTTTGATCACTCCTCATCATGGTCTGGATACTTCATTTTCTGATTTATTTTTTAAAACAATTAAGAATCAAAAAGTAAAACTAAACATCATCTCAGAAAAAAGTGTGCAAAAAGAGGAATCGGATAATAGACACAGTGTTGATAGACGGTATTATTCTCCAGATTATTCAGAAGGAGTTGATGTTTTAAATGGAAAAGAAGGAATTCAATATGGGATCATAACTTCACTTGGGCATATTGTCATCGATTTTGACAACGAAAAACCATTAGTCAAAAGGTGTAAGACAGATGAAGAATTATTAAGAGAATTTTAATTTAATCAAAAAATCTATGAAAATCGAACTGAGCAAGAAACAATATCGGGATTTGATCGAATTTCTTGACACTGCCAATTATATTTATGGTTATGCTGGCGATATGCTGGACAACAAAAAATACAAGAAAAAATCGGATGATTTGGATAAGGTGATTTCGCATCTTTTGGAGAGAGCCAAAGATTTTGAATCGGAGGATTTGGTGGATGAATTTGAAGGCAGAAAATTTGTGGAAGAAAAAAAGTCTGAGAAAAACTTGGATTTGGTTTTCAAATATGACGAGCATATCGCTTGGGAAAAAATCGTTGAAATGCTCGCTCGGCGAGATTTTGTCAGAAAATATGGAATTGAAGCAATCAGGAAAATGAGCGACCATGATAGGATTCACAAGGAAGGTGAAATCGAAGAGAAATATTGGGAAGAAGTTGATGAATATGGAGTGGAGAGAATGGAAATCAAAATGTCTAAACTGGGATTTGAATGATTAAATGATGAACTATGATTGCTGAATAGGATTTTGCGTGATTAAATGACGAACTATAATTTTTAAATTTCTATGATCAATAGTGAATATAAATACAGTGATATCACAGAAAAAATAATCGGATGCGCGATGGAAGTGCATAGGGCTTTGGGCAATGGATTTCAAGAAGTGATTTATCAAAGAGCTTTGGCGATTGAAATGGAAATGCGGGGGCTGAATTTCAGTCGTGAGCATGAAATGAATATTTTCTACAAAGAGCATAAGATAGGCAACAGGCGAGTTGATTTTTTTGTGGAAGAAAAAATAATGGTCGAATTAAAAGCTGTTGTTAAATTGGAAGATGTTCATCTCGCGCAAGCCATTAATTATCTTGAAGCCTATGGCTTGGAAATTGGACTACTTATAAATTTTGGCAACACCAGCTTGCAATTCAAACGAGTGATGAAACCAAAAAATAATCACAGTCAATCATTTAATCAGTTTAATCAAAGTTAAACACGGGTGCGCAATGCCCCTATTGCAGGAATGAGGGCAAAAAATGATGAAAAATGCCCTTATGCTGAAAATTCAATACACCAAATTAGGAGTTGTTTTCCAAAATTTGATATTTTTTGCAGTTTTCATACAAAAAATATCAAATTTTGGAAAATCCATACTAAAAAATGAAAAATCGTCAAATCTCATATTGAACATCTAAAAATAATTACTAACCCTTTGAAAAGGTGTAGTATTGACATTTTGTAACCCTTTGCAGAGGGATAATAAAATTTGAATTATAATAATATGACAAAAATCACCGAATCTCACATTGAAGAATTTGCAATTGAACTCTTGGAAAAGCAGGGCTATGCTTATCTTTCTCCTGAGGATCAGGAAAACGAAAGAGAAAGTTTGAGTGAGGTTGTTTTGAAAAAACGTTTGAAAGATGCCATCAATCGCATCAACCCCTACAAGCTCGAAGTTGTGCGAGAGCAAGCTTTCAAGGCAGTTTTAAGCGTTGCCAATCAAAATTTGATTGAAAGCAATGAGGCTTTTCATCAAATGCTCACCGATGGAATCGATGCGGAATTTTTGGCGGCTGATGGAGTGCGAGGAAACAAAATTCAGCTTATTGATTTTGAAAATTTGGAGAACAATGAATTTTTGGTTTGCAATCAATTCACAGTTGTTGAAAAAGAAAAAACCAAAAGACCTGATGTGGTTTTGTTCGTGAACGGTCTTCCTTTGGTTGTCTTGGAACTCAAAAATCCTGCTGATGAAAATGCCACAACCAAAAAAGCTTTCACGCAACTTCAGAATTACAAAAATGCCATTCCGTCTTTGTTTGCATATAACGGAATCTTGGTTGCCTCCGATGGCTTGGATGCTAAGGCAGGGTCACTCACTGCGGATTGGTCACGTTTTGCTGCTTGGAAAACTGTTGATGGAGAAAAAGAAGGAAAAACCACCACACCTCAACTCGAAACTTTGATCAATGGCATGCTTGCCAAAGAAGTTGTGCTTGATTTGATCAGGAATTTTGTGGTTTTTCAAAAAACCAAACATGAAGATGCCCAAACGAAACAAACCTTTATTGAGACTATCAAAATTCTGGCAGCTTATCATCAATATTGGGCAGTGAGGAAAGCTTTGATTTCAACCAGAAAGGCAACTTTGGAAAATGGAAATCGAAAAGCTGGTGTGGTTTGGCACACGCAAGGATCAGGGAAATCTCTTTCAATGGTTTTTTATGCTGGAAAAATTGTTTTGGATCTTGATAATCCGACGATTGTTGTCATCACTGACCGCAATGATTTGGATGATCAACTTTTTGACACCTTCGCTTCAAGCAAACAACTTTTGAGACAAGAGCCGGTTCAAGTTTCCAACAGGGAAGATTTGAAAAGCAAATTGAAAACTGCCGGAGGAGGAATAATCTTTACAACCATTCAAAAATTTTTCCCAGAAGATGGCAATGAAACTTTTGACTTGCTTTCTGATCGAAAAAATATCATTGTGATAGCCGATGAGGCACATCGCAGTCAATATGGTTTTGCAGCCAAGACTGTTTATGAAAAAGATGAAGCTGGAAATGAAATTGGCACCCACACAAAATATGGTTTTGCGAAATATTTGCGCGATGCTCTTCCGCACGCTTCTTTTATTGGTTTCACAGGAACGCCGATTGAAAAAGAAGACGCTTCAACTCCGGCTGTGTTTGGAGAATATGTTGATGTGTATGACATTTCTCAAGCGGTGGAAGATGGGGCGACCGTGAGAATCTTTTATGAATCACGTCTGGCAAAAATTCACTTGAAAGAAGAAGAAAAAGCGCAACTCGACAGTGAGGTTGAAGCTATCACGGAAAATGAAGAATCAACCGCAGCTGAAAAAGCCAAGGCAAAATGGACACAACTTGAAGCAATTGTCGGACATCGCGACAGGATTGCAACTGTGGCCAAAGATATTGTTGAGCATTTTGAAAAAAGGCAAGAAGTGATTGAAGGGAAAGGTATGATTGTGGCCATGAGTCGCCGAATTGCAGTTGAACTTTATGAAGAGATTGTGAAACTGAGACCAGAGTGGCACAGCGAAGAAAAAAATAAAGGAACTTTGAAAGTCATCATGACTTCAAGTTCCTCTGATGCTGAAAACTGGCAAATTCACAGCACAACCAAACAAGAACGAAGAGAGATTGCTGACAGATTCAAAGATCCAAGCAGCGAACTCAAGCTCGTGATTGTGCGTGATATGTGGCTGACTGGTTTTGATGCGCCTTGTTTGCACACCATGTATATCGATAAATCCATGCAAGGACATAATTTGATGCAAGCAATTGCACGGGTTAATCGTGTTTTCAAAGACAAGCCAGGCGGACTGATTGTTGACTATATTGGAATTGCTCAAGATTTGAAAAAAGCTTTGGCTGTTTATTCTGCCAGCGGTGGAAAAGGTGCGCCGACTCTTGATCAAAATGAAGCCATTGCCGCAATGATTGAAAAACATGAAATTGTTGAGCAGATGTTTTTATCTGCCGGAGAGGCAGGTGATGGTTTTGGTTACAAGAAATATTTTTCAGCTTCAGTTTCTGAAAAGATGACGATAATTTTGGAAGCCCAGGAACATGTTTTGAGTTTGGAAAATGGGAAAAACAGATTTGTGCAAAATGTTGATTTGCTGTCCAAGTCTTTTGCTTTGTCCGTGCCGAGCTTACAAGCGATGAATATTAAAGATGAGGTCGGATTTTTCCAGACAGTGAAAGCTCGATTGGTTAAATTTGAACCGCAAGGAGTTGGAAAATCAGATGAGGAAATCGAAACTGCCATCAGACAGATTGTTGATCGTGCAGTTGTTTCGGATGGCATCATTGATATTTTTGACGCAGCCGGAATAAAAAAGCCGGACATCTCAATTCTCTCGGACGAATTTTTGGAGGAAATTCGAGGAATGGAAAGAAAGAATCTTGCATTGGAGCTTTTGAAAAAAATTCTTAATGATGAAATTAAATCGAGATTGAAAAAGAATTTGATTCAAGGCAGAAAACTTTCTGAGATGCTAGAAAAAGCGATTAAAAAATATCAGAACAATATTTTGACAGCAGCTCAAGTTATTGATGAACTCATTAAACTTGCCAAAGAAATTCATCAAGAAGACAACAGATTTACTGGATCGGGACTTAGTGACTACGAGATTGCCTTTTACGATGCGCTGGCAGACAACGACAGCGCAATAGATGTTTTGGGTGATGACAGACTTCGAGAATTGGCTCGCGTTTTGGTGGAAAGAGTGAAATCAAACACTTCCATTGATTGGACAATTAAAGAGAGTGTTCAAGCCAAGCTTCGCGTCTTGGTGAAAAGAACCTTGCGACAATTTGGTTATCCGCCAGACATGGAAAAATTGGCAACTGAAAATGTTTTGAAGCAGGCCGAAATGCTGGCCGATGATTGGAGTGCTGAATAAAATTGCTACGTAATATGCTACGTAACAAAATAAAAATAAAAATAACCTCAGTTAAAAAGTTAGGTGCAACTAACTTTAACGGGGCAAAAACAAATATGAAAAAATCAGAACCCTTGGTTCGCAAAGTAACTCGAGTAGGCAAGCGTAGTTTATCCGTAGTCATACCTGCCGAAATAGTCGCTGAGCTCGGCATTCGTGAGCGTCAGAAAATGGTTTTCAAAATTGACCGCAAAAAAATAATAATTAGCGATTGGAAATAAATCTTATGGCAAAAAAAGAATCTTTAATCGAGATGATTTTTACTTTATATATCTTTCTTGTGTTCATAAAAATTCTTCCTTTATTTTTTAAAAATACATATTTGGCGTTCGCGTTATTTTTTGCCATTATTGGTTCACCTCTTATAATCATCTTGATTTATAAAAAGAGAAAAACAATGAAGTTTTTCAACAGTCGGAATTCATTGGAAAAAATAAAAGCTTTGACGCCGGATCAATTCGAAAGTTTTGTTTGCGATTTGTTTGAAAAATTGGGATATAAGGCAGAAAAGGTCGGAGGACCGAATGATGGTGGAATTGATGTGATTGCGGAGAAGGACGCAGTCAAGCATTATATCCAATGTAAGAAATTCATCACTCAACAAGTAAGTGTTGGTGCGATGCGGGATTTTTATGGAGCTATCACTGATAAGCTTTCAGATGCAAAGGCTTTTTTTATCACCACAAATGTTTTCACACTGGAAGCTGAAAAATTTGCCGAAGGAAAGCCAATTGAGTTGATTGATGGAAGAAGATTGATGGAATATGTGAAATTATCAGGCATTGAAGTTTCCGATTCAAGTCGTCCTGTTTTTGGATCTGCTATTTCAGAAAAATGTCCTTGGTGCGGATCCCAATTAGTTTTGAGAACTGCGAAGAAAGGATCCAATGCTGGAAATAATTTTTATGGTTGCGCAAGTTATCCAAAATGTAAGTTCATTAAAAGTATTACACAAGAAAATAATTATTAGCGATTGGAAATAAATATTAAAATAAAAATATGGAAAAGGAAATTACGTTTGCAAGAAATCTAGTTAAGGGAAAGATTGCCGAAACTGTTTTTGCTCAAATGCTTAGGCAAACAGAGCAGTTTACTATTTTAGAATTTGGTTACGAAAAAATTATTCCAGATCTAATCAAGAATAGATATGGAGAGAAAAATGAAATGCTCAACACTTTGAGAACTGCACCAGATTTTGCTGTGATAAACAGAAAGAGCAGAGAAGTCCAATTAGTTGAGGTAAAATATCAAAAAGAGCTTAATGTTGAGTACGTTTTGAGATACGCCAGAAGAATGAGCGAATCATGGAACCCATCATATTTGTTTATTGCAACTCTGGATGGTTTTTATTCGGATGAAATAAATGAGATAATCAAAAATAATGGGAATATCCGCCCCCTTGATCATCCTCAAATTTCAAAAGAAATTCAAGAAAAATATTTGAGTATTATTCAAGATTTTGAAAAGGGTAAGTAGAAAGAATTTCCCGGAGGACGGTCCTCCGGAAATATAATAAAGTTCAAAGTGCGAAATGCGAGATTTGAAAATGCCTATGTATAGCCATAAAAATGCCATATTGACCAAATATTGACAAATATTATCAGTATTGTATAATAGTTTACAGTTAACTGTTAACTATAAACTTTTTCAATATGAAGACTTCAGAAAAAATAAAGAAGTATCTAGGCGAAAATCAGCAAGCTTCCGTGAATGAGCTGGTTGATTTTTTGCATATCAGCAGGGTGGCTGTTTCCAAGCAGCTTAGCAATCTTTTGGCACAAGATGAAATTACCAAAATTGGCAAGCCACCAGTTGTTTTCTATTTGCTAAAAGAGCAAGAAATTTCGAAAGGGGGTCCTTTTGAAATAGAAAAGGATGTCAAAAAGATAATTGAAGAAAATTTTCTTTTTATTGCGCCAAATGGACAACGCAGAGAGGGTCTTGACGGTTTTCAGTATTGGTGTTTGAGAACAAAACAAAATGTTGAAAAGGTCGCACCTGAATATGTGAAAACTTTGAAAAAATATAACTCTTTCAAAAAAAGAGGCTTGCTTGACGGAATGGAAAAATTCAAGACAACCTTTGATGAGATTGGCTTGGATAAAGTTTTTTATTTGGATTTTTATAGCATTGAAAGATTCGGAAAAACAAAACTTGGTCAGTTGCTTTTGTATGCCAAACAAAGTCAAAGCAAAAATCTGATGCGTGAATTATCGAATGATGTTAAATCTAGAATTGATGAAATTATTGAGAGGTATAAAATTGATGGAATCGGCTTCATTCCTCCAACAGTTAAAAGAGAAGTTCAATTCATGAAAGAGCTGGAAAAGAATTTGCAAGAAAAGCTTCGCAGAGTTTCCATTGTTAAGGTTAAGTCAGAGATCATGGTGCCACAAAAAACACTCACGAAATTGAGTGATCGTGTTGAAAATGCCAGAAATACCATAATCGTTGATGAGCGGGGAAGTTTCGAGAACATCCTACTGATTGATGATGCGATTGGATCTGGCGCAACGCTTAATGAAACAGCGTTGCAAATCAAGCAAAAGAAAATTGCTATAAATGTTATTGGTCTTTCAATTACGGGAAGTTTCAAGGGCTTTGATGTGATTAGTGAAGTGTAGCTTGAGCCGAATATGAGACTTCCCGGAGGACGGTCCTCCGCAATAAACGCATAATCAATAAAACACACAAATATGAGATCATACAATTTCACGGCGCAAAGAAAAAAGGTTTATCGACTCTATGCAACTGGCATGGATTTTCGTGATATCGCAAGGGAGGTCAAAATTTCCGCCACTCGGGCTCAGCAGATTGTCGAGAAGATCAAAGAGAATGTGCCGAAGGAGGAATTGGAGAAAATCAAAATGCAAGTTTCTAAATGATTTGATGGCCAACTGATTTTAGCACGGCAGGGAGTGGACGAGTGCGATTTTTTCTTATATAATGTAAATAAGTTAGATACGACTATTCCAAATTAAATTGGTTTGGTTTTTGGCTATTAGAAAAGGCAAACTTTCAAAACTCTTAACTCTATAACTATTAGAACTCACGCATATGGCTTTATTCAGTAAACTGTTTGGATCAAATGAGAAAGAAGTAAGCAAATTTCGTCCGATTGTAACAGTGGTCAATTCCCTGGAAGAGAAGATGATAGCTTTGCCCGATGAAGAGCTCAAAGGCAAGACGCAGGAATTTCGCGAGCGTCTCAAAAATGGAGAAACTCTGGATCAGATTTTGCCTGAGGCTTTTGCTGTGGTGCGTGAAACTGCCAAACGAGTGATCAATGAAAGGCACTATGACGTGCAGCTTTTGGGTGGAATTGCACTTCATAAAGGCTTGATTACGGAAATGAAAACTGGTGAAGGAAAAACTTTGACTTCAACTTTGGCGGTTTATCTTAATGCGCTAGAAGGCAAAGGCGTGCACATCGTGACCGTCAATGACTATCTGGCAAAGCGTGACTGCAACTGGATGGGCAGTGTTTATAATGCTTTGGGACTTTCCACAGCTTGCATTATGCACGACGTTTCATATTTGTATGAGCCAAAAATTATTGATAGTGATGAAGTTAGTGTGGAGATGGAAAATCTTTTTGAAATTTCTCGCAGGCAAGCTTACGCTTCAGACATTACTTTCGGAACAAATAATGAATTTGGTTTCGACTATCTGCGCGACAACATGGTGCAAAGTGCGCAGCAGATGTCTCAACGAGAGCTCAATTATGCTGTGGTAGATGAAGTCGATTCAATTTTGATTGATGAAGCCAGAACGCCACTGATTATTTCTGCCCCAGACAGTGAATCAACAAAAATGTATCAACATTTTGCTCAGATTATTCCTCGCTTGAAGGAAACGGAAGACTATGAAAAAGATGAAAAGATGAAGGCGGTGACTCTTACAGAAAAAGGTCTGGATAAGGTTGAAAAAGAATTGGGTGTGGGAAACATTTATGAGCTTGGAAAAATTAGTTATGTGCATCATCTTGAACAGTCATTGAAGGCTGGAGTTTTCTTCAAGCTCGATAAGGATTATGTGGTCAAAAACGGTCAGGTTATTATCGTGGATGATTTCACAGGACGTTTGATGGAAGGCAGGCGCTATAGCGACGGACTTCATCAAGCAATTGAAGCCAAGGAAAATGTGGAAGTGCAAAAAGAATCTCGCACCTTGGCAACCATCACTTTCCAGAATTATTTTCGTATGTACGCCAAATTAGCCGGTATGACTGGAACAGCTTCAACGAGCGCCGAGGAACTTTCAAAGGTTTACAAATTGGATGTGCTGGAAATTCCAACTAACAAAGTGATGTCTCGCAAAGATTTGGCGGATGTGGTTTATAAGACGGAAAAAGGAAAATTTGATGCAATTGTAGAAAAGATTAAGGAGCTTAATGAAAAAGGTCAGCCGGTTTTGGTTGGAACAATTGCGATTGAAAAATCTGAATATCTTAGCGCGCTGCTTGTGAAAAATGGCATCAAGCACGAAGTTCTCAATGCCAAACAGCATGAAAAAGAAGCTTCAATTATCGCAGGCGCTGGCAAACGAGGCGCTGTGACCATTGCTACTAACATGGCTGGTCGCGGAACTGACATTAAGCTTGGCGAAGGTGTGCGGGAGGTCGGGGGTCTTTGCATTATTGGAACAGAGCGTCATGAGGCAAGGCGTATTGACAATCAACTTCGTGGTCGCGCTGGTCGCCAAGGAGATCCAGGACTTTCGCAATTCTATGTTTCTTTGGAAGATGAGCTTATGCGAAGATTTGGCGGGGACAAGCTCAAGGGTATGATGGATTCATTGGGCCTTCCTGATGATCAACCAATTCAAAATCCAATTATTTCCAGAACTATTGAAAGTGCGCAATCAAAAATTGAAGGTTATAACTTTGATATGCGAAAACACGTTTTGGATTATGATGATGTGATGAACAAGCAGCGAGAGGTTGTCTACAAAAAACGTAAAGAAATCTTGGCTTCTACGGATGTTAAGCATGAATTACTTGGATATATTGAAGAAGAAATTGAGCGTACCATCTCGGTTCATTGCACGGGTGATGAATATGAATGGCAAATTGAAACCATTGCAACTGAAATTCAAGGTATCTTCCTTTTCACGGATCAGGATAGCAAAAAATTGGAGCAGATTCGCGATGACAAATCCAAGAATTCAGTTGAAAAAATAACTTTGATGCAGGAATATGTGATGGGGAAAGCCAAAGAAGCTTACATCAAAAAGGAGCAAGAAATCGGCAGTCAAAATTTGCGTCAAATCGAAAGAGCAATCATTTTGCAAACTATTGACACTCTATGGATGAATCATCTGGATGAAATTGACTACCTTCGTCAGGGAATTGGCTTGCGTGGTTATGGTCAGCGAGATCCATTGATTGAATATAAGCGTGAAGCTTTCCATTTGTTTTCACACTTGATGGAAAATATGCGTTCCACTACGGTTAAAACTGTTTTTAGAATTTCAATGGTTTCTGCTCAAAGCGAAGTTCAGGCCGAAGCTTTGCCGGAAAATGTGCAATATCAAGGAGCTCAGGAGAATCTTTCGCCGCTTACTTCCGGCGGGGAAGCTGAAACAAGCCAGCAGCCAGCTGCTCAAAAACCAATTATCAACAATAATAAGGTTGGTCGCAACGACCCTTGCCCTTGTGGCAGTGGGAAGAAATACAAAGTATGTTGCGGAAAATAGTGTTCTTTGCTTTATTGTAGGGTCTTTTATTGGTTGCACATAGCTAGGTAGTGCAGATTTGCATATTTCAGTATTTATGCTAAGAATAAGCTATATAAAACATGAAATATGCGCACGCTAACGAGTCAGCAAAAGATTGAAATTTTCAAAAGTCTTTTCAGGGGACGGGAAGATATTTTTGCTGTACGCTGGCAAAAAGTTGACGGATCAGCCAGCGGTTATACGCCTGTATGTTTGAATGAATGGAAACAAGGATTTTGTAATAAGTTGCAAAAAAAGAAATGCAAAGATTGTGTTCATAAGGCATATGCTCAATTTGATACCCAATATTTGGAGCAACATTTGAGAGGTGCTAAAACTTATGGAGTTTATCCATTATTGGAAGACAATACCTCATATTTCATAGCTGCAGATTTTGATGATAAAAATTGGAAAGAAGATGCGATTGATTTTATCAAGGCATGCGAGAAGCATGGCTTATTTGCATATTTGGAACGTTCGCGCTCTGGCAATGGCGGTCACGTTTGGATTTTCTTTGAAGAAAAATACCCAGCATATAAAAGCAGGGCTATTGCACTAGGAATTTTAAGAGAAGCAAAAATCATTGATCAATTTGAAAAGGAAGATGCTTTTGACAGACTATTTCCAAATCAGGATATGCATAGTGGTGAAGGAATTGGAAATTTGATAGCGTTGCCACTTCAGGGTGAATCTAGAAATATTGAAAATACTATATTTTTGGATTGGAAAAAAGATCGCATGTCATTTCATGATCAATGGGAAATGCTTTCAGAAGTTCAAAAAACTTCTTCAAAAACATTGGATGATTTGTACAAAAAGTTTACTTCAGGAGAGGTAGACGAAAAAAGCAATTCAAAAAATGTTCTAAAGATAATGCTGAGGGAGCAACTGTTTATTAAAAAGAATAATTTGCCAAAATCAGTTGTGAATTTTATCAGAGAAAAACTGAACTTTTCAAATTCAGAAGTTGCCATCAGAAAGAGGATGGGTGTGAGTGTATACGGATTGGAAAAATATTTCAAACTCGTGGAAGATTTTGAAAGTAAAATCGCTATTCCTCGAGGATTTTTGCATGAGCTCACCTCTTTTCTGAGCGAGCAGAATATAAAGTACGAGATTGTGGATGAAAGGAATAAACTGAAAACAGTGAAATATGAAAGCAAAATAAAATTGTTTGATTATCAAAAAGAAGCAGTGGATGAAATATCGAACTGCGAAAATGGGCTACTGGTAGCTCCGCCAGGGTCAGGTAAAACTATTATTGGAATTGATATTATCACGAAATTAAATCAACCTGCGCTCATTCTGGTTCACAAAAAACAGATTTTCAACCAATGGCTTGAAAGAATAGAAAGTTTTGCTGGAATTCCAAAAAGAGAAATCGGGCAGTTTGTGGCTAGCAAAAAGCAAGTTGGAAAAAAAATCACGGTTGCAATGGTGCAGACGCTTAATAAGCTTGAAAATATAAAAGAGCTGGAAAACAAATTCGGAGTAGTTATTGTGGACGAATGCCATCATATGCCAGCAAAAATGTTTCGCAATGTGATCACTAAACTCAACCCATTTTATCTCTATGGTTTTACTGCGACACCAGAAAGAAAGAATAATGATGAAAAACTGATCTTTTTTTACTTGGGTGAGATATTGCACACCATAGAAAAAGACGCGCAGGGTGAAATTGGAAACGGTAACCTGGATAATCCTCCGGAAGTTTTCATAAAGGAAACTGAATTGGACGTGCCATTCAAAGTAAAAACCGACAATGTGCAATTACTATACCGGATTCTAACTTTTGATTCCAATAGAAATAAGCAAATTGCGGAGGATATAAAAAAGGAAACTGAAAAGGGCTTGAAATGCCTAGTGTTGACTGAAAGAAAGGAACATATCGAGGTGCTGAACTATTATCTGAAAAAAGAATGCGAAACAATTGAACTCAGTGGCGATCTGACGGAAAAACAGAGAAAGGAAAAAATCAAACAAATTCAAGATGGCAATTTTCAGATACTTCTTGCCACAGGACAGCTTATTGGAGAAGGTGCGGATTTCAATAATCTGGATTGTCTGTTTTTAGTTTTCCCATTTGCTTTTCAGGGCAAACTGACTCAATACATTGGCAGAATTCAAAGAGGCAACGGCAAAGATGCAAAAGTGTATGATTATAGGGACACAAAAATTGATTATTTGGAACGTCTATTTAAAAAAAGACTGAAATATTATCAAAAGAATTTTGATTTGAAAAATACAAAATAAACATTAATAATATGTCTATGGAAATTTCAAAGTACTTAAAATCATTGTCATAAGAGCAGTTGATTGAAGAAATCAAAAAATTGCACAAATTGTATCCTGATGTGCGCGAATATTATCAGGCTCAACTTTCTGAGCGTGGAGAGGAGGAACTACTGAAAAGATATAAAAAAATAATCAGGGATGAATTTTTGCCAAAGAGAGGTTGGGGCGGGGACGCTAGCTTGTTGGTTGCTTGTAAGGCGGTAAGTGATTTTACTAAATTTAGCAGGAACAATAAAAATGTGGTAGATATCATGATTTATTATGTTGAAATCGGCGTGGAATATACTAATGCATTTGGAGATATTGACGAGCCTTTTTATGCAAGTATGGAAAGAATGTATGAACAAGCTTATGAATATGTCACAGAGAATGTGATTGAATATTTATTTAGAAGTCGTTTTGAAAAAATAGTAAAAGATACCAAGGGCACTGGTTGGGGCTTTCATGATAATTTGCAGGACATGTTTTATGAATTTTTTCCGGGATAATGTCTCACTAAACTTTATTAAAAAATCTTATGACAAATAGAAAGTATGTTTTAGTGGACAAAGTTAGGGATAAAAGAATTTATGATGAAATTATTGTTGACTGTTATGATGAAATAGAGCAGATGATGGGATGGCAATGTTATTTGGATGAAACGCTGAAGTTTCCATTCTTGGCTAAATGCATCAAGAAGCAGGGAGTTTCTCCGTTAGAAATTGGTGAGGTCGTGGAAGTTATCAGTGTCGGAGAAAATTGTGAAAATGATATGCTGGTTAATATTCATTGGAGTGGGCGCAAATTTGAAGTGCCATTATCTCAATTGCAGCCAATGAATGCAACTAAAAAAGTTAAGCAAGTTTTCGATGATTGGAGATATTGGTCGCAGTATTTATAAAGATTACCACTAAAAATATGAACCCCTACTGGATTTACGCTGAAAATAAAAGTGACAAATATTCGGAGCATACTATTCATGGTGGCAAATGGCTCATATTTATCAGTGCGTATATTAGACCTGTTGCATTTTAAGCAATAATGTTAAAATTTAGTTATCTTAAAAACAAATACAAAAACCAATGATAAACATCCAGCGGGTACTTAAAAGCCCTAGAACCATGTCAGCCTTAACAGGAGTAACACCTACTGAATTTGAGCAACTACTACCAGAATTTATCAGATTATGGACTAATTCAAAAAATACTCAGCATAGAAGAGGTGCAAACCTCAGAGCAATCGGCG
>CAISKQ010000031.1 GCA_903885965.1 uncultured bacterium | reverse complement strand
GGTCACTAAAAAAAGTCACTGATGCACGACTTTTAAACACTTTAACCAATGAAGAACTTGTTATGCGGACGGAAATTTCAGATGAGGTCAAAAATATTTTAGAAAAATTGCATTTGTCATACTAATTCGGACAAGTCGGGAAAAAACTCGAGCAAAATCCTCTCATTTGCCCTGCCGTTATAAACCTGCAATATAAGGTCTGATAGCAGTTTGCTGTCTCAATGTTCAATTTGCAAATTTTTCAATAGCCATTGCTACTGTATATTTAGCCTGAACATCCGGGATGTTAATCACTTTATTAAGTGAAAAACAAGCAAACTCTGCCATAGCTTGTATATCAGGGATAACAGTATCCATAGTAACGTCACTTACTATTGCCCCTAGTTGCGTGGCCGTAGCGTCTCTTACCCAGCTCTCTACTCTAGCTCTGTCCATTGCGGTGCTCCTTTTTGAAAGATTGTTAGAGTTATTTTTTTAAAAAAGGATTTTTAAAACATTGTTTTTTCTTGAAACTTTTTAACTTAAAGAACTTAAAATCAGTGTATATTTTTTAGCTTAAAAGTCAATAGTAACTGAAATTTTCTTAGGCAATGCTAATTGGGTCAACATCAATTGCCCAACCGGTGGGGAGGGTGGCGAGAAGTTTGATGATTTCAACAGGTAGTGGCTTTTGGTCACTGCTTGTTTTGATTTTGAGAATCATTTGCCGGATGAATTTTGTGCGAATTTTTGAAACCAGAGGCTTACTGGGTTCAGTGAGAGAGAGAAAGTCATAGGGTGAGCTTAGTTGGGAAATTTTTTCATAAACAAGTTGAGAAGTTTTTTCAACTTTTTTTTCGTCTTCATCTTTGAAAGAAAGTTTGATTATTTTTCCAAAAGGTGGATAGGACAGAGCTTGCCTTTCTTTGATCTGAGTTTGGAAAAATGAAGCGTAATCTTGATTGAGGATAAAATTAAAGATTTTGTTTTCAGGGTGATAGGTTTGAATCAAGACTTGCCCAGGATAAATTGCCCCAAAACGGCCGGTTCGACCAGCTGCCTGCATAATATTTCCGAAGGCACGTTCGTCGGTCAGGAAATCTGGTGAAGTGAAGAATGAATCACTATCGACAATTGCCACAAGCCCAACGTTGGGGTTGTCCCACCCCTTTGTTATCATTTGTGTTCCAATGAGGATGTCGATTTTGTTACTTTGGAAATCTTCGAAAATTTGGTCTTTAGTGCCTGAAATTTTCGAAGATGCTCCATCTAATCTTTTTAGCTTCGCATGTGGGAAAAGTTTTTTGATTTCACGTTCAACAAGCTGTGTTCCAATCCCGATATTTTTAAATTCGATACCTTTACAGGAGGTGCATGTAGCAAAAACTCCTGAAAGATAGTTGCAATGAAGGCACTTGTATTGGCCCGATTCTTCATAAATAACTGCTCGGTCGCATTTTGGGCAGCGCAACACTGTCTTGCAACTGCAGCAGATAGAAAAATTGCTCATTCCTTGATGATTAACAAAGAGAATTGTTTGCAAACCATGGCTCAGCGCATAGGAAATTTCCCCTTGCAATTTGAGACTCAAAAGTGAAAGGTTGGGTTTTTTCTTGCCTGCAAAATCGGTCCATTTTTCTTTGCGCATGTCGATCAACTCGTAGCGTGGAGCATGGAGCGTGGAGCGTGGAGTTTGTAAATTTAGTCTTTGTAATTCAAGTAATTTTATTTTATCAATGGTAGTTCGATAGTAGGTTTCGATGCGGGGAGTAGAAGTGCCGAAGACTAGTGGACATGAAAAAAGTTCACTGAGCAGCTGCGCACCTTTGCGGGCGTCGTAACGAGGATTCATGTCCCATTGCTTGAAAGCCATGTCTTGCTCTTCATCAACCACAATCAAACCCAATTTTTGAAAAGGGGAAAATAGGGCCAAGCGAGTGCCAAGGATGATCTTCGCCTCGCCTGATTTTATTTTTTGCCAACTTTGATAAAGCTCGCCTTTGGAAATTTTACTGTGAATTAAAACTATTTCATTAGCAGGAAAATAGGCACCATAACGCTCCATAGCCTGAGGGGCCAGTGTCAGCTCTGGAAGTAGAATTAGGAATTGGCTTGATGCATTTTTCTTTTTTAGCTTTAAAATTGAATGCAGATAAACCTCTGTTTTTCCTGAGGAAGCAGGGCCTAATAATAAGTATTTGGTATCTGGTATTTTGTATTTTGTATCTGCTATCGCAGATACGGCAAGCTGTTGTTCTTTGGTTAAAATTATATTTTTTATTTTCTGATTACTAATTACCGGTGACTGATTACTAATTACTCTGGCAATTACTCTTTTCACCATAAAATGTCGCAAGACCGTCCCAAGAGAAGACAGATAATAGTTTGATATTTTTTCTGCGAGCTGCAGCTGCTCGGTAGTTAAAAAATTTTCCTGCACAACACTGGATATCTTTTTAAGCTGAAAACCGCCGGAATGTTCAACCTCTGGGCGGCAGCCAAGCACGATTCCCTCAATGTTTCGACGAAAAAGCGGAATCAGCACTAGGGTTCCAGCTGGCAATGGTCGGTCAAAGACATAGGAAAAAAACTGTTGCCGCGAGAGTGGAATTCGAGCAATTGGAATTACATCAATAAGAAATTTTTGATTTGGTGTGTTCATAACTTCATTGTATCAGCTTGATGATTTGGGAGCAAAGAAAGAGTTATATTTTTGGGTGGATTTCTTTTTTTTTATGTTAAAAAATGCTAGAATGGATTCATGATGCGAATTGGAATTGACGCACGTTTCTACGGCTCAGTTGGAAAGGGATTGGGTAGATATACGCAGAAACTGGTTGAACACCTTGAAGAAATTGACAGCGAAAATAAGTATTTCGTTTTTTTGCGTCGCGAAAATTTTCAGGAATACGTACCATCAAATCCAAATTTTAAAAAAGTTTTGGCCGACTATGGCTGGTATTCTTTTGCGGAGCAATTGTTTTTTCCGAAACTGCTGTATTCATATAAGTTAGACTTGATGCATTTCCCACATTTCAACGTGCCGATTTTGTATTTTCGAAAATTTGTCATCACGATTCATGACCTCATTTTGCTTCATTTTCCCACAAAGCGGGCTTCAACCTTGTCACCGTTTTTGTACTGGGTTAAATTTTGCGCATATAAATTAGTTATATATTCAGCCATAATTCGAAGTCAGAGGATAATTGCAGTCTCGAAGTTTACGAAACAGGACATTTTATCAAGATATTCGGTTGGGGAAAATAAGATTGCAGTGACATATGAAGCTTGTGAAAAAAGTTCTAAGGAAAGTTTGCAATCGCGGCAGCAAATATTGAAAAAATATGATATAATAAAACCATACTTATTATATGTTGGAAACGCTTATCCTCATAAGAATTTAGAGCGGTTAATTTCAGCTTTTAGTGAGGTCCATGGAAAACTTCAAGATTTAAATTTAGTTTTAGTCGGGAAGGAAGATTACTTTTATCTGAGGCTGAAAGAAGAAGTGAAAAAAAATAAAATAAAAGGTGTAATCTTTCCTGGTTTTGTTGATGACTGTGATTTAGGTGCTGTCTACCAACAAGCATTGCTCTATATTTTCCCGTCATTATATGAGGGTTTTGGTTTACCGCCCTTAGAAGCTATGGAGAGAGGCGTGGCTGTGATTTGTTCAAATAGTACTTGTTTGCCAGAGATTCTTGGAGATGGGGCCTTCTTTGTTGATACTAAGAAAGAATTAGAAATATCTGAGGCAATTTTGAAAATTACTAGTGACGAATCATTAAGAGAAACATTAATCTCGAAAGGTTATCGACAAGTGGAGAAATATAGTTGGGAAAAAATGGCCAGAGAAACGCTAGAAATATATTTGGAGAATAAATAGAAGCACCCACAAATCTACAAATTTACTACAAATCTACAAATGTTAAACTGAAGCATTTTTTTTGAAATTTATTATTTGTAGATTTGTAGCTGATTTAAGAATTCGTAGGTTATGTCAAAAAACAGAATTATACCCCAAATGTATGATGTTAGGCCAGTTGATAAGACTGGTGTTTTGGATTGGGATAAGATTTCTGCAGTTGGATCTAGTGAAAAAAGAAAACTTGTTTCAGCTAAAAAAAATGAAACAAGGAAAGCTAGCCATGGGTCTTTTGCGAATGCTTATTATCTAGGCGTTGCAGTAAGGAGTGATGAATTACCAATTTTTCATGATCATCAATTTAATCTTGAAGGTGTGGTCGAGAAGAATTCTCAGCGAGAAAAGATAAAAAATCATTTGCAAGATGAATTTTTCAGGAAGGAGAAGGATAGATTGTTGCAACAGGAAGCATATCAACAAGCTATTCTCGTAGAAAATCAAAGAATTTTTGAGCGTAGGCAAAAAATTCAGGAGGAGGCGTTGAGATTGCAGGTTGAATATGAAAATGTCGCAAGGCAAGAAGCTAAGCAAGTACAGCTGCAGCAAGCGGCAGAGTTAGCTGAGCGAAAAAAATACGAATTAGCGCAAGCTGAATGGCTCAAAGAAGAGGCTAGAAGCAACGCTAAGAAAATATATGAACAGGAAATTCTTGAAAAGAAAAAAGAAAGAAAGCTTAAAATAATTTCAAGAAAGAAAAAAATTGTCGCTGCTATATTAGCATTAAAACCTGCAAAGAAAAGGAGATTATCACCACTGAATAGGTCAGTATTCTCCTTCGGCGATATTCTTTCTTTGTATCGGTATGGCTTCGGATTTGCATGGAAAAAGTTTGTGCCTGCTTTTGCGGTGATTGCTTTGGTTTTGTCGCTTGGTATTGGAAGTGCTTCATTTGCAAGTAAGGGCTTTGGAATGCAGGGAAAAGTTTTAGGAGTCAGTCAGGATGGTTATGCTAATCTTACTAGCGCTATTGAGAATATGAAGGCTCAAAATTTTGAAGGATCAGCTGAGCAATTTTCACAAGCCTTTCAGAAATTCTCACAAGCCTCTGACGATTTAGAAGAATTAGGTGGTGGACTCTTAGACGCTACAAGATTTTTGCCATTTGCTTCGAAGGTGTCATCTGGAAGAAATGCAGTTGAAGCGGGAAAACATTTTTCTGCCGCAGGTCAGTCTTTGAACCAAGTTGTGAAAACTTTTGCTGGATTAAAGCAATCAGGCGGACAAGCTTTGCAAGGAGATGTTTCACTGCTGGATATATTCAAAACAACCGAGAATGATGTTGCCGCAGCGAAGAAAGAGCTGGATGAGGCTCAAAAAAATATGGACCTTATCTCAATCGATGATTTGCCATCCGACAAGCAGCAAAAGTTTTTAATGTTAAAAAAGGAACTTCCGCAATTGCTATCAATGATGGATATGTTTTTAAACAATAGTCATATTTTTGTCGAATTGCTTGGTGGGAATGGACCGAGAAAATATTTATTCTTATTTCAGAATAATTCCGAAATGCGAGCAACTGGAGGCTTCATCGGCAGCTATGGCTTGCTGGACATTGCAAATGGACACGTTAAGAAATTTTTTATTGACGGAATATTTAATCCGGATGGTCAGCTTAAAGAAAAAATTGTGCCCCCTTTGCCGATTCAGAAAATAAGTGTAGCTTGGAGCTTGCATGATAGTAACTGGTTTCCTGATTTTCCAACTTCCGCCCAAAAGGCAATTCAATTTTATGAAAAAACTGGTGGGCCAACTGCTGACGGTGTTATTTCCCTGACTCCAACTTTAATGCAAAAGTTGCTCAAAATTACAGGGCCAATTGAGATGCCAGAATATAATGTAACGTTAGATGCTGATAATTTTATTCAAATGACTCAATTTAAGGTTGAGGTTGATTATGACAAACAAGATAATAGACCTAAGAAAATTTTGTCAGACTTGGCGCCATTGTTGCTGGAAAAATTATTAAGTAGTAAAAATTTGGAAAGTGTTTCTGGTGCGGCACAGGCTTTTATAGCAGGTTTAAATGAAAAGCATATCTTGCTTTATTCTCAAAATAAAGAATTAGAGGATATCATTTCAGCTCAAGGTTGGTCAGGCAAGATTCTTTCAACTGGCAAAGATTACCTTAGCGTTATCAATACAAACATTAATGGTTTCAAGACCGATGCAGTAGTTGATGAATTTATTGTACATAATGCAGTAATTCAAAATGATGGATCGATAGTTGATACTGTGAAAATAACTAGAAAGCACAATGGCGGCAACTCTGAGTATGAATGGCTTAATAAGGTGAATGCTAATTATATGCGGGTTTATGTTCCAAAAGGCAGTAGGTTGCTTGAAGTGAGCGGTCAGACAAGGGAAGTTGATCAGCCGCCACTTGATTATAACGCACTTGGATTCAAACGCGATAGCGATGTTCAAAGAGAGGAAAATGGAATTAATGTTGACTCAAATTCTGGAACAAGAGTGTATGATGAAAATGATAAAACCGTTTTCGCTAATTGGGTCTATGTTAGTCCACAGGAAAGTGCTACCATAACATATAAATACATTTTACCTTTTCGCCTATTCCAGCTCAACGTTGGTAACTCACAAAAAGTTGATTCATACTCATTAGTAGCTCAGAAACAATCAGGATCTGTTGGTAGTTCATTTTCGTCAAGTATAACCTATCCAAAAAGCTATACCTCCAAATGGATCTTTCCTCAGGGTATGACTGACAAAAACAATGAATTGAAAAATGATTCTAATTTGATGACGGATTATTTCGAGGGAGTTGTTTTTGAGTACAATAATCAATAGTTACGCTTTTTTTAGAGGGTTATTTCGCTCGTATGCAGTCTTCCTTTTATAATGTTGATTAAAGTAAGAATAGTTTGTGTTCGCTAAATGGAAAATATCAGGTAGTTAAATTGTCTAAAATTTTTTATATTTGCTCGAATAAATATGATTGAAAAATTTGTTAAAAATAAGTTTTTAAATGAACGACCAACTCAATCAGTAACGGCTGCAGCTTTGATAATTTCTTTAGCAGGTGTTGCTAGTCGCTTGTTGGGAATTTTGCGTGATCGAATTTTGGCTGGGCAATTTGGAGCGGGTGACACGCTCGATGCTTATTACGCCGCTTTTAGAATTCCTGACCTTATATACAACCTGATGATTGTTGGGGCACTTAGTGCAGCTTTCATTCCAGTTTTTACTGAGCTTATTGCTGAGGATAAAGAGGATGAAGCGTGGAAGCTTTCTTCTGGCATTTTGAGTTTGCAAATAATTATAACTGGATTTATTTCTGTTTTGTTGGTGATTTTTTCTCCTCAGTTGATGAAGTTGGTTACTCCTGGATACACCGGCTCAAAATTTGACCTAACGGTACTGCTAACCAGAATTATGTTTTTGAGTCCATTTTTGCTAGGAATTAGTGGAATTTTTGGCGGTATCTTGGTTTCGTTCAAGAAATTTTTGATTTATTCCTTGGCCCCGATTTTTTATAATCTGGGAATAATCATTGGCGCGGTTTTTTTTGTTAAATATATGGGTCCAGTTGGTCTGGCTGTTGGCGTTATTTTGGGAGCAGTGATGCATATGCTTGTCCAATTTCCGGCTGTGAAATTTTCAGGTTTTCATTTTAAATTGGTTTTTTTCCAGGCGCTTAGAAATCCAAAAGTGCGAAAAGTTTTAAAACTCATGATTCCAAGAACGCTAACTATAGCAGTTAGTCAGATAAATTTTACAATCATAACAATTTTCGCTTCTACCTTAGCAGCAGGGAGTTTGGCGGTTTTCAATTTTGCAAATAATATCCAGAGCGCGCCATTGGGACTTTTTGGTGTCTCATTTTCTATCGCAGTTTTTCCAACTTTAAGTGCTCTAGCGACACAGAAAAAAAATAGTGAATTTGTTGGAGCTTTTTCAAGAACATTTAGGCAGATTTTATTTTTTGTAATACCACTGAGTGTATTTATTATTGTGTTGCGTGCTCAGACGGTGCGTTTAATTTTGGGTAGTGGAAAATTTAATTGGGATAATACTATTTTAACTTTTCAAACTCTTGGACTTCTTGCCGTAAGTCTTTTTGCACAATCACTTTTGCCACTATTGACTAGAGCATTTTATGCTTTGCAGAATACTAAAATACCTTTGTACATTGGTATTGTTAGCGAGATTGTTAATCTTTTTTTGGTAGTTGTGCTGATTAAGGATTATAGTGTATTTGGATTGGCAGTTGCTTTTTCAGTTTCTTCTATTATAAATATGCTGTTGCTTTTAATTTTCCTGAAGAAGCAAGTTGGCACTATCGGCGGTGGAGATATTTTGCGTTCAACTTTGCAAATAGTTGCAGCTTCATTGGTTGGGGGCAGCGCTGCCCAATTTGGAAAATACTTAGTTGGCACTCGGGGTGAGTTGGATACTTTTGTCGCTGTGCTTGTGCAATTTTTAGTAGCAAGCAGTCTTGGTCTGGCTGCTTTTTCTTTGACGGCTTACTATTTGCGCATTCCAGAATTTTTCCAACTCACCCGCTCGCTGACCAAAAAAGTTTTCCGCATGAAGAAGACAATTGGAGAAGACACTGGGGAAGTGTCGGGGATCTAAACTCAATATTGTTATATTGCTACATTGTCATATTGCTAAAATTCCAACAGAGTCGGAATGGAAATGTCTTTGCGAGTCAGCCAGCAGGCGGACTGGCAACTCCAAGGCGGTGTACGGTGCATAGAATTTTTTGAAAAACCCTTTATCTGAGGGTTTTTTGGCGTTTTGGTTGATTCTTTTCCCAATAGCTTGTATCATAGGGATTAGATTTTAACTTATATCAAATTAGATTAATTACTGGTGTCATCCTGAACTTGTTTCAGGATCTTCGTTATCTCAAGCTTACTTATGCTAAGCGAGTAGATGCTGAAACAAGTTCAGCATGACAAAAAAATACATGGAACTACAAAAAAACATTCGTAACTTTGCCATTTTGGCGCATATTGATCATGGCAAGTCAACTTTGGCTGACCGACTTTTGGAGGTGACGAAAACAGTGGAAAAGCGCAAGATGAAAGAGCAGCTTTTGGATCAGATGGATTTGGAAAGGGAGCGCGGCATCACCATCAAATTGCAACCAGCTAGAATGAATTATTCTCTTGGCGATGTGGATTATGTTTTAAACTTGATTGACACTCCAGGTCATGTGGATTTTGGTTATGAAGTTTCCAGGTCACTGGCAGCCGTGGAAGGCGCGGTTTTGTTGGTTGATGCAACCAAGGGGGTTCAAGCTCAAACACTTTCAAATCTATATTTGGCAATCGAACAGGGTTTGGAAATTATTCCAGTGGTAAACAAGATTGATTTGCCAAATTCAAATGTGGAAAAAACTAAAAAGGAAATCATTCATGTGCTTGGTTGCAAGGAGGAGGAAATTTTGGAAGCCTCTGGGAAAACAGGTGCTGGCGTGGAAAAAATTCTGGCTACGATTATTGAAAAAGTTCCAGCTCCTGATGGAGAGATGGACAAGCCGCTGCGAGCGCTTATTTTTGATTCAAAATACGATACTTATAAAGGAGTTTTGGCCTATGTTCGAATTGTAGACGGACAAGTAAAGCGCGACGATATTATTTCAATGATTGCAACTCAAAAAGACAGTGGTGTCATTGAAGTTGGCTATTTCAAACCGGAAATGGTATCAGCTGGCAACTTACAAGCTGGCGACATTGGCTACATTGCCACGGGTTTGAAAAGTGTGGATTTTTGTCGAGTAGGAGACACTGTGACGATTATCAAGGGCGGAGTACCGTTGGCCAAGAGTTTGCCAGGCTACAAAGAGGTGCGTCCCGTAGTTTATGCTAGTCTTTATCCAACTGATGGTGATGCATATAATTTGATGCGGGATTCGTTAGACAAATTGAAACTCAATGACGCCTCTTTTGTTTTTGAGCCAGAAAGTAATCCGGCACTTGGCAAGGGTTTTCGCTGTGGCTTTTTGGGTTTGCTTCATTTGGAAATTATCAAGGAAAGACTTGAGCGAGAATTTAACTTCACGCCGACTATTACGACTCCCGGAGTTGTTTACGAATTGAAACTGAAAGGCAATGAGGAAAAAGTGACAATCTATTCTGCAATGGATATGCCAGACCCTTCAAATTTAGAGGATATCGCTGAGCCCTATGTTAAACTTGAAATTATTACACCGGCACAATATTTGGGAGCAATTATGGAACTGATGTCAACGCTGCGATCAAGTTATCTAAATACCGAATATTTAGATTTGGAAAGAATTTTAATTTCTTTCGAGATCCCACTGACTGATATTATCGTTAATTTCCATGATGATTTGAAAAGCGCTACTTCTGGTTATGCTTCGATGAGTTATGAAATTGTTGGGTATCGCTCATCCGACCTAGTAAAAATGGACATCTTGTTGGCTGGCGAAAAAGTGGAAGCACTTTCACGTATTGTGCCAAGAGAAAGAGCTAGCAGCGAAGGCAAAAAGATTGTCGAAAAATTGGCTGGCGCTGTTCCTCGCCAAAATTTTGCCATTGCTGTGCAAGCTGCCCTGGGTGGCAAAGTGGTGGCACGTGAAACCATTAAACCTTATCGCAAAGATGTGATTGCCAAGCTCTATGGCGGTGACGTCACGCGCAAAAATAAACTTTTAGATAAACAGAAAAAAGGTAAAAAGAAAATGAAGAACATCGGCAATGTCCAAATTCCTTCCGAAGCATATCTGGCCGTGCTTAAAAGATAAAAAAACTAACAAAACTAAAAAAAACTAACTTGCTTGTCCCTTTGTCATTTTTTTGTTAAAATATAAATGTATGAATCATAAAAAAAGAAAAAGACACGCAACTATCGCGTGGATAGTTATATCCGTATTAGCCATAGCTTCAATGGTTGGTTTTCTTTTTGCTCCGATGTTGGCAGGAAAGTAATGAGAGAACTTAATCTTGTCGCGCGGTAGCTTGTTATTTTGAGTGAGGTTAAGACCTGTCTATCGGAAGGCGCTGAACTTAAAATTACATAATAAACCGGCTTAATGCAAACCCAAAACAAAACTCAAAGTAAAATGAAAAAAAAGTTTCCCATCATAATTCTATATTTTGTGATAGGTGTTGTTTTTGCAAGCATCGTCTCCTATAGCGCTGTGAGGGAAGCCTATCGTAATAGAAAAATTGAAACGGACGTAGAAAATTTGAGGCAACAAGCTAAGAAGATTCAAAATGAAAATGATACTTTGTCGAAAACGATAGCCTATCTTGATTCGCAAGACAATATCAGAAAAACAGCCAAGCAAAAGCTTAATATGCAAGAGCCCGATGAAAGTGTGGTAGTTGTCAAATCGGGGATAGCGCAGGATCAGCCTGTTATAGCAACCGAGGGTAGCGAAAAGAAGACTTTGCCGGAAATCCCAAACTATTTAAAATGGTTAAATTTTTTCTTTAAATATAATTAAAGTATGAAAAAAGACAAAAAGAAGGTAGACTTTGATGAAATAAAAATAAAACCAAAAACGCTTATAATTGCGGGAATAATTGTGCTGCTCGTGGCTTTTCTGGTTAGTGTTTTTCTGGCATATGGAACAAAAACTGCAGTTGGATTAAGAATTAATGGAATTTTTTCAAAGATAGTGCCTGCTCCAGCCGCTATTATAAATTATCGAAATTTTGTGCTATCAAGTGATTTAGAAAAAAAGCTTTTATCGGTGCAGCAATTTTATGCAACGCAAGATTTTTCTCAGACGGGTCTGCGAGTTGACTTTTCTACTCCAGATGGACAAAAAAGACTAGAAATAAAAAGGAAGGGTTTGCTACAAAAAATGATTGAAGATAAAGCTATTGAGATTCTTGCCAGTGAAAGGGGCATAAATATTTCGCAAGCACAAGTTGATCAAGCTGTGAACAAAAAGCTGCAAGAGCTTGGAACTGCAGAGGATGTAAGAAAGGATTTGCTTCGTTCGTATGGATGGACAATCGAAGATTTTAAAAAACAGGTTGTTCTTCCTGGCATGTACAAGGATGCACTAGTCGCTTATTTCAATGAACATGATTCTAATGTATCTCAAGCACAGGGAATTGTTAGCAAAGCTAAAAATGATCTTAGTGGCGGAAAAAGTTTTGCACAAGTGGTTAATCTATACTCGACTGGACCTTCAAAGGAAAAGGGTGGGGAATTAGGTTGGGTGAAAAAGGATCAATTATTGCCAGAACTGCAAAGTGCTCTTTTCGACAATAGCAGATTTCAAAATGGCAGCGTAGTTGAAAGTTCAATAGGTTTTCATATTATTGAAATTGAAAATAGAAAAAATGAAAATGGGGAAGATATGTTGCAATTACGACAAATTTTTGTAGCAAAATATTCTTTTTCTGATTGGCTAATGGATCAAATGAGAAAAATGAGTATAATATTACCGTCTAATGAGTTTAATTGGAATAAAACTGAAGGCTTGGTAGAATTTCGCGATGGTAGCCTAACTGAATTCGAGAAAAAATCTAGAGCTCAGGCGCAGGGTGACGCATCAATTATTTTCTAGTCCCTTATGTATTTACGGGCTTGTCTGCGTTTAAAAACTAAAGTATAATCAAATTAATAAATAAATTTAAATTTCCTTATTTTTACAAAGCTAATTTGTAAATGCAAAGGGATTAAAAACAATATGTCAAAACCAATAGTAAATGAGGATTTGTGCATCGGGTGCGGAACATGTGAGTCTCTTTGCAGTAATGTTTTTAAAATTGAAAAGGGAAAATCACACGTCGTGACTGAGGAGTGTGGAGATTGCGATTTGCAAGAAGCAGTTGATAGTTGCCCAGTCAATGCAATTTCAATTGAATAGTTTTCCAAAATATCAAGCTCAAAGCCCGACATCATCGTCGGGCTTTTTTTGGAATAAAATCATCGCCAAAAAATGGGTCATACGCAAATTATGGCTTTCGAAAAATAAGTTGGCAATTTTTATGAGCTTGTTTACTTTTTAGGACACACTTTTGGTTAGGAGTTATAACTAATCGCTAAGAATTCGCTGTCGCTCATAATTGTCTAAAAAGCAAACAAGCTCATAAAAATTAGAACCATGATTTGCGTTTAACCCCAAAAAATGCCTTGATTTTGAGGAAAAAAGGGAGTAAAATTGGAATGTGGACTAATTATCTTTGCTGCGTAACATGCATGATTAGGATTTCAAACAATATGAGCTTTTGATGACTATGTATGCCTCAAGTGCCGGCAAGTCTGGATATTGAAATTAGTCGAATTGTGAAAAGACAACAAGAACTCAGAACTGCAATTGATGAAATTGTGAGAGATATTGAAAAATAACCAAGAAATTATGACTAAAGAATTACAAGATCAGATAATTATTTATGAAGGTACTGATGGAAAAGCACATATAGAAGTGCGTTTTGAGGGCGAGACAACTTGGCTTACCATTGAACAAATAGCAGTATTGTTTAACAAGGGTCGGTCTACTATAAATGAGCATATTTTGAATATTTATGCCGAAAAAGAGCTAATTGAAGCTGATTCCATGAGAAAAATCGGAAATTCCGATTTTTCTACCAAACCTACCAACTTTTATAATCTTGATGTTATTATTTCTGTCGGCTATCGTGTTAAATCATTGCAAGGTACAAAATTTCGCCAATGGGCAACGGCACAGCTCAAAGAGTATGTCATCAAAGGTTTCGTGATGGACGATGAGCGATTGAAAAATCTGGGTGGTGGTGGATATTGGAAAGAGCTTCTTGCCCGTATTCGTGATATTCGTGCCAGTGAAAAAGTTTTTTATCGCCAAATTTTAGACATCTATGCAACCAGTATCGATTATGACGCAAACACGAAAACATCAATAGAATTTTTTAAAAAAGTGCAAAATAAAGTGCACTACACAGTGCACGGACAAACTGCTGCAGAAGTTGTTTATAATCGTGCTGACGCTGAGAAAGATTTTATGGGTCTAGCAACATTTTCTGGCTTGAAGCCACAACTTAAAGATGCAAAAATTGCCAAGAATTATCTCAATGAAAAAGAATTGCGTGCTCTCGGGCAAATTGTTTCGGGGTATCTTGATTTTGCCGAGCGTCAGGCGGAGCGTGAGAATCCAATGAAGATGATGGATTGGGTAAAACATCTTGATAGCATCCTTACAGCCATAGGAGAGCAATTATTGTTGGATGCAGGAAGCGTGAGTCATGAACAAGCCATAGAAAAAGCGACGGAAGAATATCGCAAATATCAAGCTAAGACGCTTTCACCGGTCGAGGTGGCATATTTAGAAAGCATCAAGGCGTTGGAGAAGAAAGTGGAAATGAAAGTAAAAAAAGATGAAAAATAGAAGCAAATAGAAGAAAGAAAAATTATTTTGGAAAAAATGATGTAAAATGGGAATGTGGACTAATTATCTTTGCTGCGTAGCATGCTACGTAACAAATTATCTTTGTGAAAAATATTATGGCAAAAGATGTAAAAAAATCAGATAGTAGCGATAGGATAAAGGAAACTTTTTCTTATGGTGTGATTTATGTTTATTCTATTTGTGATGAAAAACACAAGGGTCGCTTGAAAGTTGGTAGTGCAACCTTGACTTCTGCCAATCCAACAAAGGAAGATATTGATTTGGCTGCGCACGAGCGTATCAAGCAACAAACAAAAACTGCAGATATTGCTTATGTTCTTGAACATGCGGAGCTTGCAATCACAAATGACAACAAATATTTTTCCGACTATGAAGTTCATGAAGTTCTCAAGCGCTCAGGTTATGAGCGAAAAGCTGAGAATGTCAAAAATTCACAATCAGAATGGTTTGAGATTAGTTTAGAAATAGCCAAAAGCGCAATCAAAGCCACGAAAGAAGATCGAAGGGCACTGACAACCAAAGAAAAAATTGTTTCTCAAAAAGTTCAATTTGAGTTTCGTCCAAATCAAAGAGAAGCAATCAACAAAACAACTCAAGCCATCAAGAAAAAACGCAAGAAATTTTTGTGGAATGCAAAAATGCGTTTTGGTAAAACTTCGGCAGCAATGCAGGTTGCCAAAGAAAATGAAATGAAAAAGGTTTTGATTGTTACTCATCGTCCGAGTGTGAGCGTGGATTGGTTTGATGATTTTAATAAGGTTTTTGTGGGCACAAATTACGAATATTCTTCAAAAACAAAAGGGGAGGATATTAATGTGCTAATTAAAAGTAGTAAATCTTTTGTTTACTTCGCATCTTTGCAGGATTTGCGTCTTTCAAAAAGAGTTGTGGAAGATGGGTCGGCTGGTTCTCAATCCAGAGGTTTTGACAAGAATGATGAAGTCTTTGATACCACTTGGGATATGCTCATTATTGATGAAGCTCATGAGGGAACGCAAAGCAATCTCGGCGATGCTACTTTTTCAAAAATACCGACCAATTTCACTTTGCAACTTTCTGGAACTCCTTTTAATATCTTACACAAACACGAAGAGGAGGACATTTACACTTGGGATTATGTTATGGAACAGGAAAAAAAACTTCTTTGGGATGAGCGTAATCCGGGAGTGCCAAATCCTTATGCCAAACTTCCAGCGCTGAGCATTTTCACATACAATGTGGATACATTCAAAAGTCATATTGGCAGTTTGGGTGAAAATTTTCATGATTCTCTTGATGGTGCTTTCAAATTTCACGAATTTTTTCGCGTTCACAAAGATGAGCAAGGCAATGATACGGCTGAGTTTGTTCACGAGCCAATGATTAAAAAGTTTTTGGATTTGCTCGTCAATGATACATTGGAAACAAAGTTTCCCTACGCCACCAAAGAATATCAAAGCTATAATAAGCATGCTCTTTGGCTTTTGCCTAATCGGGTCAAAGTTATTGAAGCTATGGAAAAGTTGCTCAAAGATCACCAAGTCTTTGGTTCAAATGAATTTGGAATTGTAAACATTTCTGGCAACAATCATGACGATGAGGAAGACAAGGATGCTAAAAATAAAGTTGTTAGTGCTATTAAAAATCATGAATATACTATCACGCTAACTGGGCAACGCCTCACAACAGGGGCATCAATTCCAGAGTGGACAGCGATTTTTATGATGTCTGACACCAGTTCGGCGACAACCTATTTGCAAACAGCTTTTCGTTGTCAAACACCAGCTGAAATAAATGGAAAATTGAAAACTCAAGGTTATGTTTTTGACTTTGCGCCAGATCGAACGCTTCGGCTTATTGCTGAAGCTATTGAACTCAATCACAAATCTGGCAAAACCAATTCGTCAGAACAAAAAGAGGCGATGCAAAAATTTCTCAATTTTTGTCCAATTCTGGCTGCAAAGGGTGGAGAAATGAAACCTTATGATGTGGAAAAAATGCTTGGTCAACTCAAAAAGGCGATTATTGAACGCGTGAGTCAAAATGGCTTTGATGATCCGAAATTATACAACGATGAACTGCTCAAGTTGGATGAACTTGATATGAACAAATTCAATGAGCTCAAAAAAATTATTGGTTCGTCAACAACTGAACGCATAAATGAAATTGAAATCAATAATCTTGGAATGGATGATCTTCAAGCAAAAAAAGCCGAAGAAGCTGAAAGCAAGAAAAAGCAAAAACAGGAATTGTCTGAAAAAGAAAAGGAACTTTTGAAAAAACTCAAAGAAGCTCGCGAGCAAAAAAACACCGCCATCAATATCTTGCGAGCCGTGAGCATCCGCATGCCGATGCTTGTTTATGGCGCAAATGTTTCGATGCGAGAAGACATAACTTTGCAAAAATTTATTGATCTTGTCGACCAAGAATCTTGGCAAGAATTTATGCCTGCGGGATTGTCAAAAGAGCAATTCGGAGAATTTACCAAATATTACGACGAAGATGTTTTCAAAGGAGTTGCGCACAGCATTCGCGCCAAAGCTTTTGATTGCGATGACCTTTTGCCAACAGAACGCATTCGGGCGATTGCTCAAATATTTTCCACTTTCAAAAATCCTGACAAGGAAACAGTGCTGACACCTTGGAAAGTGGTTAATCAGCATTTGACCAAGGCTTTTGGTGGTCATGATTTTATCAGTGGAATAATCGACAAAACAGGCAAGCCCCAGTGGAAAAGCAAAGATGTCGATACAAGTATATGGGAAGATGAAGACACTAAAATTTTAGAGATAAATTCAAAATCAGGTTTGTATCCACTATTGGCAGCGTATAATGTGTATTCAAGAAATCTCAAAAAAAGCAAAAAGCCAGAAGATGAAATTTTTAGAAAAGTGTGGAACAAAATTTTGGAAGAAAATATCTTTGTGCTTTGCAAAAGTCCGATGGCAAAAAGTATTACTCTGCGGACATTGGCGGGGTATAGCGGAGCCAAGACAAACATTGTGCATATTCAGGATTTGGTGAAGAAGTTGCAACAAAAAGACAAATTCAAAAATTATAACTTGAGAGCTGAATTATTCAAAAAATTTAATTTGCAAAATAAAAATATGAAATTTACAGCCGTGGTAGGAAATCCACCATATCAAATAACAACCGACACTAATTTTGCCACGCCAGTGTATCATTTGTTTTTTGAGGCAGCCAAAAGTCTTGATCCAGATTATGTTAGCTTGATTCATCCAGCCCGTTTTCTGTTCAATGCTGGCGCTACACCTAAAGAGTGGAACAAAAAAATGCTCAATGATAAGCATTTGAGTGTGCCATTTTATGAACCAAATTCGCAAAAGATATTCTTAGGAGTTGATATAAAGGGCGGTGTTTGCATTACGTTATGGAATAAAAAAAATGCTGGTAATGGTCTTGGAGGATCATTTGTGGCATATGAAGAACTATTAAATATTTTAGCAAAAATAAAACAAGGTGGGTTTGAAAAGATTATTCTTCCACAAACAAAAACAAATAAGCCAATAGATAAGTTATTTCCAACAGAAGTGCGTATACGACCAAATTATTTTGAAAAGTTTCCTGATATTTTTAGAGTAAGTAAAGAGGATAATCACAATATAAAAATAGTTGGTTTGGAAAAGGGAAACAAGAGAGCTGAGCGATATGTGAAAAGTGAATTAATTGATGATCAAAATATTAAAAATTGGAAAGTATTTATACCAAAATCAAATGGTAGTGGTGCTATTGGTGAGGTAATGAGTACACCCCTTACAGGGGAACCCCTTACAGGG
>CAISKQ010000030.1 GCA_903885965.1 uncultured bacterium | reverse complement strand
AAGTACTAATGCTTCAGCTGAGTCGTTTAATGCAAAATTGAAAGGTTTTAGATCTCTGGTACGAGGCGTAAGAGACAAGAAATTCTTTCTTTTTCGGGTGGCAAAATTATTCAGTTAATCCAGGTGATTTGAGTATGACCCATTATATTTATAGAGACTATTTTGAGCAAAAATAGCTATATTTTCAGCTATGGACAAATAATTTCTTTTCTGTATAATGAAATCTAGTTGTTATTTTTGTGATTTAAAAGATAACATTCAAGCACAAAGCCAAACATGGGCCGGTACCTGCCCGCAATGCTTCGCAATAGCGATGCAGGCGGGGCTCACCTGAGAGCGGAGATTGCTCACTCATTCTCAATCTCTTACACTGAGGAGGCGGCGGTTCATAAGTCCCCATTATATATGGGCCGGTAGCTCACCTGAGAGCGGAGATTGCTCACTCATTCTCAATCTCTTACACTGAGGAGGCGGCGGTTCATAAGTCCCCATTATATATGGGCCGGTAGCTCACCTGGTAGAGCGCCTCATTTGCACTGAGGAGGTAGCGGGTTCAAGTCCTGTCCGGTCCACATACGGGCGTGTAGCTCAGTTGGTTAGAGCGCGCTCGCCACGGCGAGTAATGACGAGGTAGCGGTTTTGTTTTAAAATTTTACATGGGCGTGTAGCTCAGTTGGTTAGAGCGCGTCACTGATAATGACGAGGTCCCCAGTTCGAATCTAGGCACGCCCACAAGAGAATAGACAACAACACTAATCCCGATGTGGATTTTTTTGTTTTTCAAAAAACAAACAATGGAACTTTTAGATATAATAAACACCCAGCTTGATGCAGTAATAAAAAAATTATCTGAAAAGTTCCTAAAAAATCAATCAACTAATCCTACAATAACCCCCAAAAGACCCCAGTGAAAAAACACTGGGATTTAACTTTGTTCAAATATAATTACTTCTTTAAAAATCATAGACGTAGCTTAATAATATTTTTGCTTTTTGACTTTAAACTCCTACGGGACTATCCTAAAGATAGGGTTACTGAAAAATGTCCTAGCAGTCTGTAACTTAAAAATAGACACCCCATGAAAGCAATTACTTCTCACGCAAGCAGAAGAAAATCGGCCCCAGCATCAACTGGGAGATTTCCTGGATCTAACAAGAAAACAGTCTATCATAAAAGAAGATGCGGTACCAAACCAGACATTACAATCGCGCAAGTAGACCTTCAAAAAACAGACGAGCACCATCTAAAGCAAGTATCCAGAGCTGGAGATAACAGCAGCTACAACAAAAAAATAGTATCAGAAAAAAAGCATCAGGCCTGGCACATATTATTCGGAAACGAAAGACCAGTAGAGATTGCAGCAGAGGCCAGCAAATGGATTGATCCAGAATGGATATTGCTTGCGGTTAAAGTAAAGAAAATGAGTTTTGGTAAAGCAAATGGCGCAATTTGCAAAATTTTTTATCCACAATTCACATAAAAAACAATGCCGCTAGATAACTTCGGAAATTTACTAAGTTAACAAAAAAGCCCAGCACAACCGCTGGGCTTTATAAAATCTATAAACTTTCCTATTTCTTCAAATACGCGTGGATACCATGTGCGGCAATAGCACCCTCAGCGGCGGCAGTAACGATCTGCTTGAATTTATCAGACCCCGTTGTAATGTCCCCTGCTGCCCAAATTCCCTTGCGACTAGTTTTTCCACTAGGGTCCACCTTAATATATCCAACCTCATCAGTTTCAACTTCAAGATTCTTTACCAACTCAACATTTGGATCGCTGCCAATTTCCACAAAAATGCCATCGACTTTCAGGGCATCTGATCCAGCAAAGGGATTGTCCAGCAAAAGTTGCTCCACTTTTCCATTACCCTTAATTTCCTTAACGTTAGTGTTATACAAAATTTCAATCTTAGGATTTTTTTCCAACGCCGTAGCCCAGAAAGATTCGCAGCGAATTTTTTCTCCTCGGTAAATTATGTAAACTTTTTCCGCAAGATCCCCCAAATAAACAGCTGCTCCCGCCGCACTATCATTGCCACCGACAACAGCCACAGTCTTGCCTCGATAAAAAAATCCGTCGCAGGTTGCGCAATATGAAACGCCTTTACCAACAAATTCTTTTTCACCTACAGCGCCAAGATGGCGATGCTTAGTTCCCATCGCCAGCAAAACCGATTTCGCCTGAATTTTTTCTCCATTACTCAGCATCAAAAGATAATTCTCATCCTTAATCTCAATTGTATCTACCAATGCTAAAATATTTTTGACGCCATAACTTTCAGCATGCTTACTTGCACTCATTGCAAATTCAAAGCCGGTGATTTTTTCAGTTCCCAACCAATTTCCAATTTCATGCGTTTGCGTTGTCAGCCCTCCAGCAACTGCCCCAACAACGACATTGCTCATTCCATAACGCGAAGCATAAACCGAAGCCGAAAGTCCGGCTGGCCCTGCGCCAATAATAACTAAATCGTAAATCATGTATCATGTAACACACAGTATGTAGCATTTTATCATCAAGCATCTGATGAACTTTTCTGTTACACGTTATATGTTTTTTATATATATGAAACTTATTTCATCTTAAAAAGACTTTTCAAATATTTTTCATCAATGCTTTTTTTACCATCCTCCCAATTGCAAACAAAATCATTTTTAAGTAGTTCAATGCCTAGCATTGAAACTGCCTCCCTGATAGCGGTGATTTGAGTGATAATGTCAATACATTCTTTCTGCTCCTGCACCATACGTCTGATTCCTTTAAGTTGCCCCTCAATTCTAGAGATTCGATTTAGAATTTTTTCCTTCACAACCTCCTTATCTTTTTGAGAAACTATTTTTTTCGTTGCCATATATTTAGAGATTGATTCGCCAGCTGGCGGATTGAAAATTGAGAATTTATTCGCATACCCTCTAGGGGTATTTTATCATAAAAATACAAAGTGTCAAACAATTTATTTCGTAAAATACACAGCAACAACCACCGCGGCTAGCACCAATCGATACCAAAAAAATGGGGCGTAGCCAACCTTCTGAATAAAGCGAAGCATATATTTAATAGCTAAATAGCCAGTAATTGCGGAAGCAAGAATTCCAAAAAGAATTGGCGCGTCAATGCCAGCTTTAAGCAAATGCGGAACCTTCACAATAGCTGCGCCAAAAATAATTGGAGTTGAAAGCAGAAATGAAAAACGTGCAGCTTGCTCGCGAGACAATCCCAGAAAGAGCCCAGTAGTCATCGTAGCTCCAGAACGTGAAACACCAGGAATAATCGCGATAGCCTGAGAAAGACCAATCCAAATAGCATCCCGCTGCGAAATTTTTCCGATTTCCTTGCGATGCGTTGCATATTTATCAACCAAAAAGAGCACTAAGCCAACCACACTCAAAGTAAAAGCGATTAAAAGCGGATTGCGAAAAGCCTTTTCTGCCTTATCATCCAAGAGAAAACCAAAAACCGCTCCGGGAACTGAAGCTATAACTAAAAGCCATAATAAATTCGAATTGTATTTCGCATCTTGTATTTTGTATTTCGCATGAAACACCAAGTTCAACGAACCCCTGAAGATATCCATCCAATCTCTCCAAAAAAACCAAACCACAGCGATTAAGGTACCCACATGCAGCGCAACATCAAAAGAAAGTCCTGGGTCGCTCCAACCAAAAAACCAAGGAGCCAAAATCAAATGAGCCGTTGACGAAATTGGTAAAAATTCTCCCAACCCCTGCAGCATACCCAAAACGATTGCTTGAAAAATATTCATATTTTTAAACAAATTTTACGGTTTAACATCCACTACATCTTACCTTTTATTTGGTTTTTTTCCAACAAGCAAAATATTTCGTCCGTCCACAATTTCACATTTTTCAATCTCAAATCCGGCGTCTTGAAAAAGTTTTTTGAGTTCTCTTTTTGTGAAAGCGTGGTGAAAACGTTGGAATCTGTTTCCCTGATTATCCGTGAAAGAAATCAAGCAGTCATTCCAATCAAGATTGCTCTTTCCGCTTAGCTTTTCAAGCCAGTTTTTTAGGATATTTTTGAAATATCTTTCTTGAAAAAGATACCAGACAGTGATAACAATCCGTCCACCATTTTTTGTTTTTTCATAAAGTTCCCTTGCAACGGCTTGTCGATATTTTTTTGAAGGAAAGTGATGAAAAACCGCAATACTATAAATAGTATTAAAAAAATTATTCTCAAATGCAAAATTTGTCTTAATGGGATCTATTTTAGAGAATATGTTCTTTGGATATTTCTGCTTAGCAAAATCAATAAGCTCACTGGAGACATCTGCGCCGCGATATTGGATATTTTTTTCTTCCAGTAATTCCAATAAGCGACCATTTCCACAGCCCCAATCCAAAACGTTGTCGCTCTCCTTGCAATAATCCTTAATAAATTCCAGCCCACGCCAAAAATGTTTTCTCGTTTGAGAAAATTTTTGGCTAATTAAGTCATAGCCAACCTCCGTTTCATTTAAAATTTTTTCCGCAAGTTCTTTTTTCATATTTATAGCTCTGAAAGCTTTCCGAAGGCTAAACCTTCGGAAAGCAAGCCTTTATTTATTCCTTAAAATTCTTCCAGTAAATATTTTCTATTCTCTTTTTGCTCCTTCAAGTACAAGGCATTTTTATCTACGAACTCCAAATATTCATTTAAACTTTTAAACTGATCAAGAATTAAATCAGTTTTGCAAACAGAAAGTACTTTGGATTGCATATTTTCATATTCCAATAAGCTAGCATATTTCCAATCTTCTTCGCCCAGACCATGGATGAAATGATTTTTATTTATGTATGCCGAAAGATAAAGCAAGTAGTCATCTGAATCAATATGAATTGCCTTAAATGTTCCTTGAAAAAGTGCGCCAGACCTTTTGTATTTTTTGTTAAAATACATCGTATAGGCAGTTCCCAATCTTTGCATAAATTTTTTTATTCCATTCTCCTCAAGTTGACGTAAAGCGAAATGATAGTGATTTGGATTCAAACAATAAACCACAAAATCAACAAGGGGCTCGCACTCAGGGACTAAGTCCCCAATTGGGGACTTAGTCCCTGAGTGCTCCACTTTTTTGAAACTTTTTTCATACAAACTCCCGATTGCTTCGATACAATTAAATTCTCGCAAACAAATCAAAAATCTTTCAAAATCTGCCTCATCCAAAAACACTTCACGTTTATCGACGCCACGATTGTAGATGTGATAATACTGTCCATTAGCAAAAGTTGTTTTCCGCATATCCCCAGCATAACAAAAATCCCCCAAGGATTCAATCTGGGGGGGATCTTATTGAATAACATTATCTTTAATAAATACTAAATTTTATAGTAGATTCCTAGACTCTCATCTGAAACCCCTAGTTGAACCGGACAAGCAGTTTTCCCGCATCCGGCTCTCCAATATTAGATTCGCTTTTTTTTACTATCAAGATTAATTTTGTCGCTGTGTTGGTTTCCATTT
>CAISKQ010000029.1 GCA_903885965.1 uncultured bacterium | reverse complement strand
TTCTACCCAACGATATTTATCTTTTCTACTGACTCCCTTGAAAGTTACAAGGGCTGAAGTTTTTAAGAAACTACTGATCTGCGTGATGGTTACAATACCCGAATCATCCATATCAATTGTCATAGGGTCTAGCTTATGAAATTACCCGATATTCTAGCAGATTTTGCTCCTTAAAGCTCATCTTGCGTTGGAATGGGTACCTATTTCAAGCTCATGTTGCATTGGACTAGACTATAATTTCATTTATTTAAGTTTTGTGATATAATGAAATAGCTTTAATTTAACTAAATTAATAAATAAAAATAAAAACTATGTCTCGCAAATTCTTAGTACCTATTCTCGCTGCAATTGTTTTGTTTCCTGTGGCTGCCTTGGGGCAAACAGCCCCAAATAATATTCCAGCTTCTGCTCCTATTTCAAACGTCAAACCCGTCATCGTTGCTAATGTAAATCTTTCAGGCGCTACTATTCTTAAGGAAACCCCTCAAGCAATTACTGTTGGTCTGGACTTGGAAAATCAAGGCGATACTCCGCAATCAGACATCAAATATGGAGTTGAAATTCTTAAAATTACCAAAGAAGGTCAGACTACTGTTGACACTTTGATCTCCCCGGAAATTATCACGCTGGCTCCCAAGCAACTTTTGCACAAAGAAATTCAATATCAAGTCCCAAGCTATCTACATGGAGAGTATGACGTCTGGGCAGTTGGCAAAACTACTAGTGGTCTTGCTCTTGGACTTGGCAACGCTGGAAAAGTGAACCTTTCTCAAAAACAAGATTCACTGACAATTATGCCAGATTCTTGCTATCTGAAAGTCAACAACGCTGAAACAAAATACAACCTTTCTCAAGGTGTCGACCTAGCTCAAAGCGAAACTCTGACTTTAACTTGCAACGCTCAAAACAATTCCAACTCTCAATTGACAGTTGCCCCAAATATCAACACTTTCCGTCGCTCTCTCTATGGACCAAGTGTAAATATTAGTTACCCAACTCAATCAGACATAACTTTTGCTGCCCAAGAAAAAAAAGACTTCACGCTCAACATCCCTAAGGCTCCAGATCCCCAAGCTTATGACGCTGTCATTTCCCTGACTCAAGACAAGGCAATCATCGCTGAAAAAATCATTGCGCACTATGTCATTCAAGGTCAAAGCGCTACTATTCAAAATATTCAATTAGATAAAGAAAACTATCAATCAGGTGACACCATCTCTGCTAAGCTTTTTTGGAGTCCATCAGCAGACAATTTCCCAAGCTCTCGAGCTGGCAAGGGCACCGAGTTACCAAAAGTTACTGTCACTCTCAACATCACTGACGCCAGCAATGATACCTGTATCGCTCCTTTTTCTCAAGAAGTTACCATTGACAAAACAATCTCAATTTTAACCCTTCCCGCAATTAGTAATTGCAGCAATCCTAAGGCTAGTGTCTCTCTTTCTAGCGGAAGTGATCAATTAGATGCTAGGAATATTGAAAGTCCAAAAAGTCCAGTTCAAGCTCAGCCTGTTAAAATAGGCCTAACTGCAAAAAGAATATTGCTGATTTTTATTTCGATTCTTTTTGTAGTAAGTTTGGTAATTATTTTCTGGAAAACTAGAGGCAAGAAATTTAGAGTTAAGTCGTTAATCTTCTTGGCATTTGTTGTTGGTGGCTTGGTGGTGGGGAGGGGGCAAGCAATGGCGCTTACCTATACTATTCCAGGTGCTATGACCACAGGAAATTTCAACATCAATCATCCCAGTTCATACATTTATTCATATGGGGAGCAATTTTCTATGTCTGGTGACCTCTCGGTTGCTGAATGTCTGAATGGCTCCACGGGATGGAATGTGCAGGTGAATGAATATCACAGCATGACGACCAATGCTTGTAACACGTCCCTTTCTACTCCAGGAGACTGCTTTGGTGGTGCTGGCCTGAATTGGGGGAAAAAATGGACAGCTTCGGAAACTAACCTGCAAAGCATTACAAAATATTTCAGTGGGACTATGCAAATGCCATCACAAGCCAGTGCTCAAGGAACCAATCCCTGGACCACATATGCTCGACTTGATGTTACGGCAAGCCTTCCTGGATCAACAGGAAATTATGCATATATGACTTTCTTTTTGAATCTCCCTAAACAGCCTATTAATGGGGTTTGTGGCACAGCCAATGGTGTTGCCAGAACCGCAGCTCCTTCGGCTGGCCTCTGCTCAACTGGCTCAGCCTCATTTGTAGCCTCTGGCGCAACTGCGTACACCTGGACTTGCACCGGCTCAAATGGTGGAACACCTGCTTCTTGTAGCGCTCCAAGATTAAGCAACGGTTGCGAAGTCAACACTTGCGTCGGTCAGACTTGTAATAATGGTGTCAATCCAACAGCTCCAGGAATTCTGGCTTGCGATAATGGTTGCGCTGCCAACACTTGCACTACAACCACTTGCAACAATTCCATCACCACCGTTGCTGGCACCAAGACTTGTCCTGACAATGGTTGCGCCGCCATCACTTGCAGTGGTCAACAATGTTACAATAATTTAACTTGGGTTAGTGGCATTAAAACATGTGCCAGTGTTGGCAATGGCAATTGCTCTGCTGCCAGCACGTGTAGTGATTCAATGTGTTGGGATGGTGCTAAATGGATTTCTGGAACTAAAGCTTGTACAACACCTTCGGTTTCTTTTGGTGGTACCCTAAAAGGTGATGATTGTTCCTTGATTCTTGTTTGGACTTCCAGTGGTGCCACTTCTTGTACCCCAACTAGTGGTCCGGCTGGTTGGATGAGTTTGAATTTAGGAACTTCTGGTCAATGGACAACGATTTTAAATGGCAGTCAAACGTACAAATTTTCCTGTTCCAGCGCAAGCGGTGGGACAAATACTGGTGTATTTTCTGGGTCGTGTACACTACCAGTACTTACTGATAATGGTTGTGCTGCTAATACTTGCATTGGGGATACTTGTGACAATGGCATCAATGCTTTAACGGCTGGCACCAAAGCCCCAACTTATTCTGATTACAATTGCACTCAGACAGATGCTGCTATCAAGGCTTTTTGCGCTGACACGAAAAATTGCAGCAGAGGCATCACGACAACGGCTGCTGATTTTGTTTGCATGGCTAAAAACAATTGCACAGGTTTTGATGATAGCCGAAATACTTCTGAATGTACGGCCAAAGGTATCCCATGTCCATCAACAGCTAAAACCATTAAATGTCCAGGATGTCCAATTGTAGTTAGGCCTGGCGGATTCATCGAGGTGGCTCCTGGCAATTAACATACTTTAGGAAAATACAAAAAACGGAGAAATTAATTTCTCCGTTTTTATTTTGTTTATATGCGCTTAATTGATTACGTATTGTTTATATAATTTCAAGGTATATTTTTCGAATTTTTACATACGCCTATGTTTCTGATAAATTTACGCACTGTGGATAACTTTTATTTATGGCTGACTTTAGCCATTTTTAATTTAATAGTAAAGTGTTGACGCGTGCCAGATGGTGGAGTAGAATTACATTGTAGTGTAGTAAAGTGGAGGAAAGTGGGGAATTATTAAAAAATACAAATTATGCAAATAGATGCAAATCTGCAAATATGCAAATAAATTAAGCCATTCGCATATTCGTAGATTCGCATGATATTCGTAGATTCGTATCGGCCGTTTATGTTTATCGGAGAATATCAGCATAGCGTCGATCCAAAAAAGCGCTTAGCGCTTCCTTCAAAATTTCGAAAAGAACTCGGAACGAGAGTGGTAGTGACACGCGGGTTGGATAAATGCCTCTTTGTGTATCCGATTAAAACATGGAAAGATCTTGCTGAAAAACTTGGAACTTTGCCTATGGGGGAAGCATCAACTAGGAGTTTTGTTCGTTTGATGTTGGCTGGTGCGGTTGATAGCGATGTTGATAACCAAGGCAGGATTTTATTGCCAGATTATCTCAAGGAATATGCTGGACTTGATCGCTCAGTGACTGTGGCTGGACTTTTCAATAGATTGGAAATTTGGGATGAGCAGTCATGGAAAACATATCGAAATAAGGCTGAAGAAAATAGCGCTGAAGTGGCAGAGCAGTTGGGTAAGCTTGGAATATACTAAATAATTTGAAATTTTAAATTTGAAATTTTAAATCAATATTAAATTAATAAATGACTCAATTTTGAAACATTTCTAAATTAAAGTATTGAAATTTCTTGCCAATGTGTTGGCATGGATTAAAAATTAAAAATTTAAAATTAAAAATTATCCTGATATGACTATCCATAAAACCGTATTATTGAATGAGACAGTGAAAGCTTTAAATTTGGAGTCCGGGATGATTGTAGCTGATGTTACGCTTGGAGGAGGTGGACACAGCAAGTTAGTTCTTAAAAAAATTGGAAAAATTGGAAAATTAATAGCATTTGATCAAGATTGCGATGCAATCGACAGGTTCAAAAAACAATTAAAGTCGGGAGGTGTTGAAAATGCAAAAGCTAACATTTCGTTAGTTAACAAAAATTTTTCAATGCTAAAAGATAGCTTGATTTTACTTGAAATTGACTATGTTGATGCAATTTTAGCAGATTTGGGGATTTCTTCAGATCAACTCGCTGACACTGATAGGGGAATCAGTTTCACGGGAAATGCACCATTGGACATGCGAATGAATATGCAATCACAATTGACTGCTGAAACCGTGGTTAATGATTATTCGCAACAAGAAATCACTAGAATTTTACGGCAGTATGGGGATGAGCAATATGCCCAATCTATTGCTCAAAAAATCATGGTTGCTCGCGGTGAGCAGAGAATAACTCGCACGTCTCAGCTTGTTTCAATTATTGAATCAGCCGTGCCGGGAAGTTATAGAAGGAAAAAAATAAATTGTGCCACCAAAGCATTTCAAGCACTAAGAATGGAAGTGAATAACGAGCTAGAGTCTCTTCGTTCATTTCTTTTCCAGGCGATAGAATCTTTGCGACCTGGCGGGCGATTAGCAATCATCACATTTCATTCAGGCGAAGACGTTTTGGTTAAACATTGGTTTAGGGAAAATGCAAGGGGATGCATTTGCCCGCCTGAATTTCCGCAGTGTAGATGTGATAATAAGCCAAAATTAAAGATTATCACTCGCAAGCCAATTGTGGCCAGTGAAACTGAATTAGTGGAAAATCCTCGCGCTCGGAGTGCAAAGCTCAGGGTGGCTGAGAAGCTATAAATTTGAAGTACGATGGGTAGGCGTTTTAATTTTTTATTTCTCTGGGGGGGTCCACGGGAAATGACAAAAAGAACTGTTGTTATCAGAAAAAAATCCTTCTGCTGGCAACCAAACATAAAAAGAAAAACACAATCAACAACTCAGCCAAAGAAAAGTGCGGCGGGGTTTATTAATCCTGTTTTCATAGTTTTAGCTTGCACTGTTTTTTCCGGTGTTTTTTATGTTTATTCTATAAATCAAACAGCAACCAAGGGTATCGCAATTGGGCAAGCTGAAAAAGAAATTGATTTAGAAAAAAATGAAAATGATTCTTTGCGAATACGTGAGGCTGAGGTGAAATCACTTTATCATATTGAAGATGAGTCAAAGAATATGAATATGGTTTCTGCTCAAAATGTTGTTTATCTTGAGGAGGTTCCGACTGTTGCATATTCAGATTCTCAAACAAAAATCAAAAAATGAAATAGCTTGCTAACTTGGTAAGTGATTGAAAGGATATGAAGCAGACAAGAAAAATAAAACCAAGAGTTGAGCAAAAAACAACTTCTGAAAAAAAATGGAGATTGCAAGGTTTGGCTTTCTTCATTTTGTTTTTGGGACTTAGTATGATTGGCAAATTGTACGTTCTTCAAGTTGTAAGATATAAAAGTTATGTTGCCTTAGCAGAAAATCAACATGATAGTACTACTGCGATTGCAGCTAACCGCGGCGAGATTTTTTTGAAGGACGAAAATAACGAACTATATCCGCTGGCAGTTAATCGCCGCCTGCAAATGGCGTACGCTGTTCCCAGTGAAATGAAGGATCTAGATGCAAGTACTAGCAAACTTTCTACTATCCTCGGGCTTGATCAGAATTTGTTGAAAACAAAACTGGGTGATGAAAAGGATATGTTTGAAATTCTAAAACATAAGCTTTCTGATGAGGAGGCATCGCGGCTAAAGGAAGCTAGAATAATTGGTGTTTATTTGACTCCGGAAAGTTTCAGATATTATCCTGGTGGGCAGCTAGCTTCTCAACTAGTTGGATTTGTGGGATCGGATGGCGATCAGCAAAGGGGTAGGTATGGACTTGAATCTTTTTGGGAAAAAGATTTAAAGGGACAGTCTGGGCAATTAACACAAGAAGGTGATTCAAGAGGACGATGGATTCCAATATCTGATCGCGAGTTACAGCCTGCTCAAAATGGAGCTGATCTTATTTTGACCGTGAATCGTACAGTTCAGTTTGAGGTTGAAAAAATTCTCAAGCAGGCAATGGATAAATTTACTCCTGATAGTGGAACTATTGTAGTAATGGAACCAAAGACTGGAAAAATTTTGGCGATGGCAAATCAGCCAAGTTTTGATCCCAATGATTTTTCTAAAACCAAAGACATTTCTACTTTTAGTAATCCTGCCGTGAGTGAGCCGTATGAGTCAGGCTCCGTTTTCAAAGTTTTCACAGAAGCAATCGGCCTGGACACTGGGAAAATAACGCCCTTTTCAACCTACATTGACAGTGGCGTAGTGACCGAAGCTAGTTACTCAATTCACAATTCAGACTTAAAAGCTAATGGCCTGCAAACAATGACCCAAGTGCTCGATAAATCCTTAAATACGGGAGTTATCTACATCGAAAAATTAGTGGGCAATAAGCTTTTTTCAGATTATGTGAAAAGATTTGGCTTTGGTCAAAAAACTGATATTAATCTTCCAGGTGAATTGGCCGGAAATATCCTAAATTTGAATGATCCAAAAACAACAATCAATTTTTTTACTGCGGCTTTTGGGCAGGGAATCACAGTGACCCCAATTCAACTAGTGGCAGGTTATGGCGCTTTGGCAAATGGTGGGATGTTGATGAAACCGCAAATAGTTGATAAAATGCGTTATTCGGATGGTCACACTCAAGAAACTAAGCCTGCAGAGGTTAGGCAGGTTGTTTCCAAAGCAACCGCCGATCAAATGGGACAAATGCTTCGAAGCGTTGTCACTGATGGACATGGAAAGCAAGCAGATGTTCCAGGATATTTAGTGGGCGGGAAAACTGGGACGGCACAAATCGCAAAAGCTGGAGGATATGCGCAAGGAATAAATATTGGATCTTTTGGTGGCTATGCTCCCGTTAATGATCCGCAATTTGTGGTTTTGGTAAAAATGGTAAATCCTAAGGGGGTGGCTTGGGCTGAGTCGTCAGCAGCGCCGACATTTGGACGAGTTATGAAATTTCTGCTTGAATACTATAATGTGAAGCCAACAGAGGATCCAACCACTAGCCCGATGTATAAAACTTATAAAAATGGAATTGATCCATTGGCCATTAATCCAGTTGCGACCACGCCTGTCACGCCAGTTCCTGCTGTTGATAGCAAAGCGCAAAAAGATCAACCAAAAAGCAGCAATGAAAAGGTAATTACTTCGGTAGATTAATATTGAAAATTCATATGAAACCAAAGAAAATTTTATTTTTAGAAAGTTTGCTTCGTTTGATGGTGGTGGCTGTTTTGAAGCGGCACAAGCCAAGCATAATTGCGATTACTGGTTCAGTTGGAAAAACATCTGCAAAGGATGCAATTTTTCAAGTGCTTTCTTCTAAATTTTCTGTAAGGGAAAATCAAAAAAATTATAATAATGAAATTGGAATTCCATTGACGATAATTGGGGCTGAAAGTGGGGGGAGAAACATTTTTAAATGGCTTTTGGTTATTTATAAATGGGCAGCTACTTTGATTTCTTCAAATTATCCGAAAATTCTCGTGCTTGAATTGGGCGTAGATCGTCCTGGTGATATGGCGCACTTCATGTCTTTCATTGTGCCTATGATTGGGGTTGTAACGAATGTTTCAGCTAGTCATTTAGAATTTTTTTCTACGGTTGAAAAAATTGCCAAAGAAAAAAGCGTACTTGTTAAATCTTTGAATGAGACAGGCTTTGCAGTCCTAAATGTTGATGATGAGTTGGTTTCTCAGATGGAGAAAAACGTAAAGGCTACCACGTTGACACTTGGCTTTAATCAAGGAGCGGCAATTAATGCTTCAAATCTTAAATACAATTATCAGGAAAATATGCCAGACGGCATGAGTTTTAAATTAAATTATGATGGAAAAAATATCCCAATTAGACTTAAGAATATTCTTGCCGGACATTATGTCTATGCCGCATTGGCAGCTGTTGCAGCGGGAATTGTTTTCAAGATGAATCTTGTTGAAATTGCGCAGTCTCTTGAGAATTTAAAATCTCCAAATGGTCGTATGAATCTTTTGGAAGGCAGCAATGGCAGTTATATTATTGATGATACCTACAATGCTTCGCCAGTCTCTACTTCTGCAGCGCTTGATACACTTTTTCAATTGCAAACGCAGAGAAAAATTGCAGTGCTAGGGGATATGCTGGAACTAGGCAGCGAAAGTCAGACTGGTCATCTTGAAGTGCTTAAGAAAGCTTTTCACCTGAAAATTGATTTGTTGCTGATTATTGGAAAAAGAATGGAAGATGCTGCCAAGCAGCTTGTTATCGAAGGCTTTCCGGCTGAAAAAATTATGACTTTTGCTGAGCATAAGGAAATGGTATTTGCACTGCAAGATATCGTAAAGCAGGGCGATTTCATCTTAGTGAAAGGCTCACAGGGTATGCGGATGGAAAAAGTAGTTGCAGGTATTTTGGCGAATCCTAAGGATGGTAAAAAATTACTTTGTCGTCAAAATAGGGAATGGAGGAAAAAAGCCTATTTAACGCCATAATCTAGACTTGATTATTTTATTTTATAGTGCTAAACTATCTATTGTTGTTATGGAAAAATATTTTAGCTTTGATTGTGTTGTTCTGAAAAGCTGTCTGTATTGGCGCTATCGTCTAGTGGCTAGGACGCCAGGTTCTCATCCTGGCAACAGGAGTCCGATTCTCCTTAGCGCTACAAACAAGAAATCTCCGCTCTAGGTGGAGATTTTTGTTTGCTTAGCGATAAGAGAGAATTGGACGAGCGCGAGTAGGATGCGAGCAAGTGCGAGCATCCTGTGTGTAGCGCCCAAGTTTCGAGTCAGGGCGAAGAAGCGATTCTCCTTAGCGCTACAAATAAAAAAGCCGACTTGTTTTGATAGTCGGCTTTTGTTGTGAAAAATGTTTAGGCACTTTTTTAAGGCCTAATATTTCGATTTTTAAGTTGTATACGTTGGAATAACATCTAAGAATCTAGGTAACATTTCAATGATGTTGCCTTCTAATTCTTGAGCTGATGTATTTTCAAATATGATTTGTGGCCCAGGTGTATGAATGCTTACGCGGTATTTTTTTTCCTTGTACTGTACGAATGTTCTTAAGTTACTTGAGCCAAAATCATACAAGATTTTTTTGAGAGATTCTCTGACTACCTTTTTGCCAGAATTGATACGTTCTCTGTTTTTTTTATTTAGACCTTTGAAAATGCATCTGAATATGTTGTCCCAGAGATAGTTTTCCTTTCCATCGCAGCTGAAGGAAACAATCCACATGCTTTCAGATTGTTTTTCAAATATCAATGTGTCGGCATCTTTTTTTGCTTGCTTGATTAAAACTTCGCAGTGTTCATCAATGAGTTGTTTGAGCCTGTCATGAATCCTGACTGAAAATGGTTCTCCTCTGAGTTTTATTATTTTGCAAGTCGCTTCATCTGAACTAAATCCGTACACGGTTTCCAGCAAATTTAAAAATACTAGGATACGTTGTTTTGAGAATGGCATTTTAACCTCCCATGTGTTTTCTTGTTTATTTTTCAAAGAGCGGTACTGTTATGAATAGAGATAATTATCTAATACTTATTTGATTTCGTCAACATTTTTACCTTAAATTCTAATCTGAATTGCAATTTGCCTTGCCTTTTTTGTTCATAATGATACAATTGAAAAAATGAAAAGATAGCCTCGAATAAAGGAAATTAACGCTAAATTATGAATTTTCAACAAACGCTGAGTGGATTCAAACTTGCCATAGATAAAGAGCTTGAACATTATTTTGATATCGCAATAGCTGATGCTCAAAGAGAAAGCGAACTTATCGCAAATGCTCTTGAGCAAACAAAAAAAATAGCACTTGCTGGTGGAAAAAGAATTCGTGGGGCTCTTTTGCAATGCGCATACTCTGGTGCCGGAGGAAAAGAGAAGAAAAGGATTCTCAAAATTGCTGTTGCTGTTGAGTTTTTGCATCTTTTTTTTCTGGTTCATGACGATATTATTGATTGTGGAAATTTAAGACATGGACAGGAGACTGTTCATAAATTTTTTGCCAAAAAAACGGTCAAAAAAAATGATGAGTTGAGGTCTGTAAGTTTTGGTAACTCAGTTGCGCTTATTGTTGGCGATATGCTTTTTGCCAAAGCTAATGAGCTTATTTTGCAGGCTGGATTTGGACAGCGTGAAACCCTGGAAGCGTTGACATATTTGCAGGGAGTAGTTAAGACTACCATTGTTGGGCAAGCTCAGGATATCGCAATTGAAATTGGCAAACAGGCAAATGAAAAGGAAATTCTTGCGATGTATGAAAACAAAACTGCTCGGTACACTTTTCAGGGACCTCTCCAGCTGGGTGCAATATTTGCGGGTACGGCGGACAAAAAAATGTTAAAGATTTTTAGTCAATATGCCAGCGCTATTGGAAAAGCCTATCAACTGCAGGATGATATTTTAGGAATTTTTGGTAAGAAGGAAAAAATCGGCAAGTCGGTAACTTCAGATATAGAAGAAGGTAAACTTTCCATTATGATTGTTTATGCTAGGGAAAATGCTGATGCGCGAGATTTGAAAAGTTTAAATGAAACTTTGGGCAAGAAAAATCTGAGTCAAAAGGAGGTGCAATCTTTTAAAGCTATTTTAATTAAAACTGGAGCAAAAAAATATGCCCAAGATTTGGCCGGGAAATATTTGGAGAGAGGAAAAAAGGAAATTGAAAAAGCCCCATTGCTTTCATCGTCTAGGAATTTTCTAATAGGAATGGTTGAATATTTAGAGAAAAGAGATATTTGAAATTATTTTCATATGCAAAATAACTTTTATGTTAAAAAGAAAACTAACGAAAAAAATTAAAATAGGAAATCTGTATCTTGGAGGAAATGCTCCAATTGTGATACAATCAATGTGTAACACTGACACGCGAAATGTGAAAGCGACAGTGGCTCAAATCAAGCAGCTTCAAAAAGTTGGTTGTGAATTGGTGCGTTTAGCGGTGCCTGATTTGGAGGCGGCTAAGGCTATTGCCAAGATAAAAAAACACGTTTCAATTCCACTGGTGGCGGACATCCATTTTTCTGCCGAACTAGCCATGGAGGCGATGCGCAGCGGAATTGACAAACTCAGAATTAATCCAGGAAATATTGGCAATGAGGATAAGATTAAGATGGTAGTGTTGGAAGCGAAAAAAAGAAAAATTCCAATTAGAATTGGGGTTAACGGTGGATCGCTTGAAAAAGATATCCTGGAAAAATATAAGGGAAAGGTGACTGCCGAGGCAATGGTTGAATCAGCAATGCGGCACATTAAAATTCTCGAAAAATATAATTTTCAAGATATTGTAATTTCACTTAAAGCTTCTGATGTTGAGCGAACGGTTCAAGCTTATCGTCTATTGTCTAAAAAAGTTAACTATCCGCTTCACATTGGTGTGACAGAAGCTGGCACTATTTTCAGAGGTACAGTGCTTTCATCGGTTGGACTAGGAATTCTCCTCTACGGCGGAATTGGAGATACATTGAGATTGTCGCTCACAGCGGATCCGATTGAAGAAATTCGAGTTGCCTGGGAGATTTGCAAATCACTTGGCCTGCGAAAAAGAGGGATTACCATCACAAGCTGTCCGACTTGTGGAAGAACGGAGATTGACCTAATTGCTTTGGCTAAAAAAGTTGAAAGCGAACTAGCATTTATTGATAAGGATATACATGTAGCCGTGATGGGCTGTGTGGTAAATGGTCCGGGCGAAGCGCGTGAAGCTGATTTGGCCATCGTTGGTGGCAAGGGTGTCGGACTTATCATGAAAAATGGGGAAATTTTGAGAAAAGTGGCTGAAAAAGATTTGCTCAGAGAATTTATTAAGGAAGTGAAGAAATATTTGAAAATTTAAAATTAAAAAATGTAATAAAATCTAAACCTAATGTTGCAGAATAATTCTATTAATAACGGTTTTCCTATTCATGTTGCCATTGTTCCTGATGGAAATAGGCGCTGGGCTAAGGACAGAGGTCTTCGTCCTTGGGAGGGGCATGAAGCCGGAGCACAAAACACTGAAAAGCTTTTATTGAAAGCTTTGTCTACGGGTGTTAAATGCGTTTCGCTCTGGGGTTCTTCGGTTGAAAACCTCACCAAGAGACCATTTTTGGAGAAAAAGGAATTGCTACGCATCTATGAAGAATATTTCACTAAATTAATTACGAGTGCTGATATTCATGACAACCAAGTTAAGATAAATTTCATTGGAAAGTGGGAGCAGCAGTTTCCAGGTTCACTGAAAAAAATCATGCATGAATGCATTAGTGTAACTAAAGATTATTCAAAGCATGTTCTGAATTTTTTCTTGGCTTATAGTGGCGATGACGAAATGCTGGACGTGATTAAGAATATAGCCAAAGATAATCTTTCTGCGCAGTCAATCACAAAAGAAACTGTGAAAAAATATTTAATGACTAAGGATTTGCCAGTAGTGGATTATCTTATTCGGACAGGTGGCGAACCTCATTTGAGCGCTGGTTTTATGATGTGGGATATCGCGAATGCGCAACTTTTTTTCTCCGATAAATATTATCCTGATTTTGATGAAAATGAGCTCGAGATTGCCTTGAAGGATTATGCACAAAGAGGTAAACGATATGGGAAATAAAATTAAATGTATTTTATATAGCTCATTTTGTATAACGTATAACTTGTAAAATCTATGAAAAAAATATTATTTTTATTGTTACTTGTTTTTCTTGTTCCGATAAACGTTTTTGCTCAAGAAAAAAAGACTGCCATTTTGTTTTATGCGGATTGGTGTCCACATTGTCAAAAAGTGGAAGCTTATCTGAAGCAGCAAGGACTTTTTGAGCAATATGATATTCAACAATTGAATTATGATGAACTGGCAAATAAAATAAAGCTAAATAATATGTTTGCGGAAAAGCAATATGCAGGTGATTCTGGCATCCCGGCTTTATTTGTTGAGGACAAGGTTTTTACTGGAGATAAAGATATCATCGCATATTTTGAAACACAACTTCCGTCTAAGATAGTTGCAAATAATGGAAATGGAACTGTTACTGGAAATGGTTTGATTGGCAACTTCACAATCATTGCTTTGATTGGGGCAGCATTTCTTGATGCAAGCAATCCTTGCGCTTTGGCCGTGCTTATTTTGCTTTTAGCAACCGTCATTGCAGCCAAGGGTAAAAAGCACGCCTTGCTTTCAGGTCTGATGTTTTCCTTGGCAGTGTTTCTCTCATATCTCCTGATGGGTGTTGGGATTTATCGAGCGATTGCAGTTTTTAATATTTCAAAATATCTCTCACTTGGAGTTGGTGTGTTGGCAATTGTCATTGCGCTGGCTAATTTCAAAGATGTTTTCTGGTATGGAAAGTTTTTCATCATGGAAGTGCCTCTTTCTTGGCGGCCAAAAATGCAGGAGATTATTAGAAAAGCCACTGGGCCTTGGAGTGCTTTTGGAATCGGTTTCTTGGTGAGTCTTTTTTTGGTGCCCTGTGCAAGTGGTCCCTACGTTGTCATTCTTGGAATGCTGGCAGAAAAAGTTAATATGACCAAAACTTTGACTTTGCTGGTTTTGTATAATTTCATCTTTGTATTGCCGATGTTGCTTATTACTATCGGAATGTATTTTTTCAACACCAAACTTGGTAAGTTGGAAAAATGGCGAAAAGGCAATCTGCGGCTGCTGCATGCAATTGCCGGCATCGTCATGTTAGCTGTTGGAATATATCTGATTTACGCAAGATTTTAATTTTCAGCGTTGCTGACAATTTTATGCACCATTGTTCACTTTCATGCGCTTGCGTGTGGAAGTGAATTTTTTTAGAGAAAATTTTTCAAATATTTTTTAGGGTAAGTAGTTGCTACGTAGCAAGTAACGCAGCAATTTAAAATAACGAACAAATTAGCTTGAATTTGGTTATTTTGAGATGTGCCCCATTTGCGCTATACTGTATGTATAAATATTTTATACTTTATGCATCCTATGTACGACCTCATCATTATCGGAGCGGGTCCTGCGGGGCTCGGCGCTTCCATCTATGCCTCTCGCTACAAACTCAACCACGTTGTTATCGGGGCTGAGATTGGCGGACAGGTGACGCAGGCTTGGGAGATTGAAAATTATGCTGGCATCGAATCAATTTCAGGCAAAGAGTTGATGGAAAAATTTCGCAAGCAAACAGAAGATTTGGGTGGAGTAATCATCGCTGGCAGCGTCAATAAGGTTAACAAGATTGAAAATGGTTTTGAAGTTTTCCTAGAAGATGGAAAGAAATATGAAGCCACGACGATTATTTTCGCGCTAGGCATGAAACCTCGAAAAATGAATATTCCAGGAGAGAGCAAATTTCTTGGCAAGGGAATTTCTTATTGCGCAACATGCGACGCGATGTTTTTTCGTGGTAAAGATGTAGTAGTTATCGGTGGTGGAGATGCGGCTGCAACAGCTGCTATTCATCTTGCTGAATTTGCCAATAGCGTCCACCTGCTTTACAAGGAAGGCACAAAAATTTATGAACCAGCTTGGGAGGAGCAAATCGTTAAAACTGGAAAAATTGCCGTTGATTCATTTGAGAACGTTGATGAGCTTTTAGGCGAGGATAAACTCGAAGGGCTTGTTTATGAAAAAACTGGTCAGGAAAAGAAAGAACTTCAGGTGCAAGGCGTATTTATTGAGATAGGCTCAGTTCCAGGAGTAGTGGTTGCTCAAGAGCTTGGAGTTCAGACCGATGAACAAGGATATGTTATGGTATCTCAAGATCAAAGCACGGCTGTTGAAAATGTTTATGCGGCAGGAGACATGACCACAGGTTCAAACAAATTTCGTCAGATAATCACAGCTGTTGCTGAGGGAGCCGTATCTGCAGGAAGTGTGTATAAAAAGTTAAAATTAATTAAAAAATAACAGGACGCATAGGACGTATCGGTCATATCTGTCTGATTTGAAATTATGGATCCAATTGAATTATCAAAAAAACTGGGGGGAAAAATTGAAATAAAAAGCAAGCAAAAATTGACCAAGCAGAACTTGGCGGTTTTATATACGCCTGGAGTAGCAAAAGTTTCCTTGGCGGTGGCAAAGGATAAAAAACTTTCATTTGAATATACGATTCGTAAGAATACTGTAGCTGTGATTTCGGATGGAAGCGCAGTTTTGGGGCTTGGCAATATTGGACCGGAGGCAGCATTACCAGTAATGGAAGGCAAGGCGCTTCTTTTCAAGGAACTTGGTGGTGTCGATGCGATTCCGATTGTTTTGGCAACTCAAGACAGCGAAGAAATTATTAAAATAGTGAAAGCACTTGAGCCAACCTTTGGCGGGATAAATTTGGAGGATATTTCTGCTCCAAGATGTTTCGAAATAGAAGAGAGATTGAAAGCTGAAATGGATATTCCCGTCATGCATGATGATCAACACGGAACAGCCATTGTGGTTTTAGCTGGAATCATTAATGCGCTTAAGGTCGTCAAGAAAAATATCAAAGACGTGAAAATTGTGGTTTCAGGGTCAGGTGCTGCTGGTGTGGCCATTACAAAATTATTACTGCTGCATGGCGCTAAGAATGTTTTAGTTGTTGATAGCACAGGAATTATCTATAAAGAACGAGAGGGAGGACTTAATCAATCAAAAATGGAAATTGCAAAAATAACTAATCCGAAAAATGTTATGGGAATGCTTAAAGATGCATTGGCAGGAGCAGACATTTTTATTGGTGTTAGCGCTCCAAATTTAATCACGCATAAAGATGTTGCGCTGATGAATAAGGATGCGATTGTTTTTGCTATGAGTAATCCAATTCCAGAAATTATGCCAGAGGAGGCGCTTAAGGGGGGCGCTGCAGTTGTGGCTACTGGTCGCAGTGATTATCCAAATCAAATCAACAACGTGCTGGCTTTTCCTGGAATTTTTCGCGGTGCGCTCGATAACCGTGTGAAAAAAATAACCGAAAAACACAAAGTAGAAGCTGCACAGGCATTGGCATCTTTGGTAAAAAAACCAACTCGTGATAAAATAATTCCAGAAGCGCTTAATCGGCAAGCGGCCAAGGTTGTCGCTGCTATCTTTAAAAAATAAAAAAAGTATAAAAATAAAATAATCCCCACAAATATACAAATAAACTACAAATCTACAAATGATCCTACATCACTTCTGTATATTTGTAGATTTGTAAGAAATTTGTATATTTGTGGGACACTTGTATGAAAATACACAGACAGAAAATTGAAGTTGAAAGTAAGACTCAGATTGAATTTTTTGATATTACCGCTCAAGTTCAGGCGGTGATTGATGCGTCTGAAATTAGAGAGGGAATTCTTTTGGTTTTTGCTCCGCACACCACCATGGGTATAGCTGTAAATCACAATGAACCAATGTTGATACAGGATTTTATGCGTATTTTGTATAAACTTGTACCAATGGATGATCGTTACTCTCATGATTTGTTTGAGCTTCGCAAGAGTTCTAAGTCAGATGGCCGAAGTAATGGACACTCACATTGTAAATCATTTCTTTTGGGAGTGAGTCAGACGCTGCCTGTCGAAAAGGGAAAATTGCTAATTAACCCTAATCAGAGCATTTTTGCCATAGAATTTGATGGCTCCAGAAAAAGAGATATTACTGTTCAAATAATGGGAATCTAAGCCTATAAATTGTTTTATGAGTAAGCTTGTTAATGATTTAATGCGCAGCGGATATTTACGCACCGATAATGTTATCGAAGCTTTTTCAAAGATTCAAAGAATTGAATTCATACCCGATGATTTGGCTGGCTTTGGTGAAATTGATATTTCTTTACCTATCGGGAATGGGCAAACAATTTCGCAGCCACTTACGGTTGCAACTATGTTGGAACTCTTAGATGTCCAAGCGGGAAACAATGTGATGGACGTTGGAAGTGGGAGCGGCTGGACAACAGCTTTACTGGCGCACATGGTTGGCGAAAAAGGGCGGATAACATCCCTGGAAATATTAAAAGAGCTTTGCGAATTTGGAGAAAGCAATGCTGATAAATATGGTTTTGTGCGTAATGGCATTGCAGAATTTTACTGTCAATCAGCAACGGAAGGTTTTGAAAAAAATGCGCCTTACGATCGTATTCTTGTTTCAGCCGAGGTGGATGAAGTGCCAGAGTCACTCGAGAAACAATTAAAGATTGGTGGAAAAATGGTACTTCCAGTTAGGAATAGTATTTGGTTTATTGAAAAGAAAGCTCAAGATGATTTTTATATTGAAAAATTTCCTGGATTTTCATTTGTTCCTTTTGTAGCATAATAGCTTATAAATTTTTAAAAGTTTTTATACAATGCCAAGTCTTAGAAGAAAAATCAGTATTTTTGTTTTGGTAATTATCCTTCTTGGAGGATGTTTTTTTTATGTATATAATAAGATATATTTTTCGCAGGGAATTGCTAGCGTTTCAAGAACTGTTTCTGTTGAAAAGGGTGATAATGCGCTAGTTGTTGGCCAGAAACTGTCTGATGCTGGTGTTATTTCGGGGAAATATTATTTTGCTTATTATTTGTGGAGTTCGCATAAATTGCACTCTATTGTGGCTGGGGTTTACGAATTTCCAAGGGGAATGCAGATTCCTGAAGCGATGAGAATTGTTACTGGCGGGGAAGTCGTAACAATGAGGGTTAAAATCACTTTTCCGGAGGGTTGGACGGCAAAGGACATGTCAGAGCGCCTTACGGCAAATAACCTCCCTGGGGCTGATTTTTTGACGCTTGAGAAAAGTCCAAGCCAATCATTGAGGGATGATTATCCTTTCCTGACGGAACTTCCAGTCGGCGCAACTCTCGAAGGTTATCTTTTTCCTGATACTTATTATTTTGCCAAGGATGTGACAGCTGATGAAATTATCAAAAAAATGTTGGAAAATTTTTCTGCAAAAGTTATCACTGCAATTAAGAGTGATTTTGACGGACAGCAGAAGTCTTTATTTGAAATCATTACAATGGCAAGTGTTGTTGAGGGAGAAGTTAAAAATGATAGTGATCGAAAAATTGTAGCAGGTCTTTTTTGGAATCGGATTGTGGGCGGGATGCCGCTTCAAAGTGATGCCACTTTGGAATATGCCCTTGGCACAAACAAAATTCAGCATTCTATCGCAGAGACAAAAACGGATTCACCTTACAATACCTATCAAAACAAAGGGCTGCCTCCTGGACCTGTTTCAAATCCTGGACTAGCTTCTGTTTTAGCAGTGCTTAATCCTCAAAAAAGTGAGTTTGTCTATTTTCTGAGCGATCCAAAAACCGGCAAAACAGTTTTTGCAAAAACTTTTGAAGAACACGTTGCCAATAAGGCAAAATATGGTCTGTAGTATTTTAGTGTTGTCGTTGAGGCGCCAGACTTGAAATGCTTTACATTTGCCAAAAAATTTGGTATTGTTTTTTGGTGTTCTTTTTAAATTAATAGAAAAAATAAGAAACTTTGTTTTTTTTCTTTTGTTCTTTGGTGAATTTTACGGATATATTATTTGTGTATTTCAAAAACATAAAAAGGATTAATTATGGATGTAGTCTTTGTTGGTGGTAAAAAAGCCCCGTTTCTTCGAAGTGTACTTGAGGAATATGGTTATAAATCACTTGAAACGCCTGGTTGGAATATTGATGGACTCAACATTGATGAGCATGCAGGCTTTGAGGAAAAGGCTTGCACTGCTACAATCTCTTTTTTCGCAACACTTACCTCCACATGTATCGGTGCAGATGGATGGAGTAATTTGTTCGTTGCTGTTGCTTGAAACTGACTTTGTGCGTTTACAATTTTTGCCCGTTAGGCATTCGTCAGCAGAAGTATTTGGCATGTTTTTTCTCCTTAGGGTTTTAGAGAATTTAAAAAAGAAAGAACAAGACTTGGCAAAATTTTTTTAAATTGACTTTTAATTTAAAAATCAATGATGAAATTATTGTATTTGATTATTGAAGATTCGTCAATGTGGGACTGAGAAATGTGGGACTGAGAAATAAAACAAACCCTGTCTTGTGATGCACAAGACAGGGCTGCAGAAAAAATGCTCAAACTATCAACTGGACCTTGAAAACAGTGAAAAGAATTAATCCCATGGCGCTAATTATGTCAAGCGGTCCAAATTCTTGACTTTCGACTAATTCCCAAAAATCACAGCAATCGAAGATAATTTCTCGCAAGGCTTTTTCGTCGAAGATGTAATCGAGAAGGCAATCAAAATAATCTTCAGCAATTGAGAAGATTCCTGAAAAAAAATCGAAAACTTTTTCGGCTGCCTGGATTGACGCTTCGACACTTTTTTGTCCGCAGGCCTGAAAAAACCCAAGCGTTCCGCCTATAATTTCGGGAATAATATTGGGCGGATTCCACAGTCCAAAAAAAGTTCCCCCTGGCTTTACAGGTGTGATGTTTTCTCTGGTAACTTTTACCTTGATTCGTTTTTTCAGTGCAAAGGTAATTTCATTTTTTTGCTCATTGTAGACTACCGAATCGGCAACAAAATTTGTTCCATCTTGCAAGGTCACGTGATATTCGGTATGACCTGTTTTGTGTAAAAGCTTAACTTCTTGTTTCTGATCCTGTGATATTGCAAAACGTAGAGCGGCTGATACTTCCTTGTCTCTTTTGGTCTGTTCGTGATGCATGGCGGTTCTCCGTTGAAAGGATTTTTTGGAAAATTTTATTGACCTTTTGGGAGGAGGGGTTATTTTGAAGGCCGGAAAGGAGGTTGGGAATTTGAAAAAACTGTTACGTAACTAACTGCGTAACATTTTCTTTGTTTCTTCTTAATGTTGAGGCTATGGGATGAAGTTGGAACTTATTTGGCACAAGAATTGCCGATAAACTGGTTCAATAATTCAAGGTATTTTTCTTGTAATTCTTTTGAAAGCTGAGGATGATCTAGGGGTTTTATACGACCATTTTCTTTTATTATCTCAACGCCTTTCCCAAAATAAAAACCATGAGGTGTTGCTAAAAATAGGTAGGCTGGTTTCCATGAGTCATGAAGTTTCTTAGCTATTTCAAGAACATATGCGGGAAAATTATTTGCCCTAAATTTGACCTCAATAAGGTGAACATCATGTGAATCGTTATTAATAACTGCAAAATCTGGAGCGCGTCTGATAATTTCCATTGTAGTTTCTGCCTCAATGTCTTGTTGTTTGTGCATTAATTCTGGGAGCACTTTTTCATATCCAAAGCCTAAAACAGTGAAATGTCCAGAATCTCTAAGCATCTGTTCAAAAATCATTTCTGCAATTTTTCCTTTGATAAGTTGTTTTGAAAACTCAAGAGGTGATTGGTTCATGTTCGTTTTTTTATTATTTTAATATGCCTAAAGTATGGCACTAAAATTGATATATAAAAAAGACACTTCAAGCTACGTAATTTTGATTATATTTTTTAAAATGTATTTTTGACTTCTTAGTGATTTCAAATATTTTTCTCTTTGCATGGCGTGCGCCCTGGTCGCAAATTTTTCAGTGTGTATAATCACTAAAGGTCTTCTGTTTTTTGTGGCAGTGACTTGCCCAGAATTATGTCGCTCGATTCTGCTGGCGATGTCATTTGTTTGACCAATATAAAAACGATCATCTTTCAGACTTTTGAGAATGTAGACAAAAAATTCCATAAGATTTCTATACAAAGTTGGGGATGAGGGATTCGAACCCCCGGAATGACGGGATCAAAACCCGTTGCCTTACCGCTTGGCTAATCCCCAACTTTGTATACAAAATAAAGTTTTTTATTCTATTGTTAAGATTCGAACTCCCGGAATGTCCCGATAGCAATCGGGATGCCTTACCTGCCTGAAAGTTCCGATTTGTCGGAATGGGCTAATCCCCAATTCGCCTCATCGGAAAACCTTTGAGTGTTATTTCTTTTCGCTTTTGAAATAATTTTCTAGTTTATCATTCAAAACTTCTCTTCCATAGCCTGTTTTGAAAAATCTTTCTGCTTTCATCGCATCCTTCTTATTTAAGTATGCTTCATAGAAAATTATTTCAAATGGACCTGCCTTACTCGTGTAAACTCCTCCACGTTTTTCATTGTGTTCTTTGAGTCTACGTTTTAGGTCATTTGTAAATCCAGTATACAATCTTTTATTTTTTAAACTCATTAAGACATATGTGTAGAACATGTTCTTTCGCCTCTTTTGTGATTTAAACAAAACTTGATGTTGTTCTAATTTTCAATTTGCTGACCCTGGTCGCCGACGAGGCGACCGCCCATTATTCCCATCGCACTTGAAAGCAGGGAACTGGTTTCTGATGGGGCTTGTGGAGTGCTTGAGCTGCCTGTAGGATGGTTCAGGCTCGAGGCGATTGTGATGCCTGCTTCTTGAGCCGTAACTATTTTTATAAGCAAACGCAACCCTAAAATTTTAGCAAAAACTCCTTCCATTGTCAATTTATTGGCATGTTCATTTAATTTATCCTTATAAAACGGGAAGGCGGTGGCAATTGTGATGATTCCAAATTCGGCTGAGACTGGTTGGCAGCTTTGCATAACGGCTGAAAGGGTGTAGTTTAAGACTTTCGTGTCTTTTACAAATTGACCCCAATGTTTTTTGACGTCATTGAGTGTAAAATTGGAATCGGCAATTTTGGCTTCGTTGCGGATTTCTTGTGGTTGAGTGATTTGGATATTTTCAATTATTGGCTCAGGGAAGCTTTCAACTATCGGTGCTACTACCGTTGAAGGAGCAGTTATTGGCTGCTGGGGCGCAATAGTAGCGCTTTGTGGCACTTGTTTGACAGGCGTCGTCTCTGGTGGCATTACGACTGTCGGTGCAACTGGCGCAGTTCTGACAGCTGCAGGTGCAGCCGGAGCAAAGTTTGTGGCTGCGATTGGGGGTAAAGCGGCTTGACTTGAGGTGGCTTTGATGATTGCAATTTCCAAGGGAAGCTGGGGAATGAATGATGATTTTATTTTCCCTTGAATTTCTGTGAAACACTGCGTGACGAAGAGAATCTCTTTGGCCGGATGACCTTTGGCTTGAGTTAAAAGCGCCTGAGTTTGTTCGCCGGTAAGTTCGAAAGAAAAAAGTTTGGCAAGTTTTTCGTCCACGCTGACAAGCATGATTTGACGAAGATAATTTAAAAAAGATTTATTGAAAACATCCAGGTCATATCCATCCTGGGAAAGCTGATTGATAAGTGACAAGGCATCAGTTGCGTTTTTGTTTAAAATGTCAGTTGCCAAAGCCTCCAAAGATTGGCGCTTGGTCGTGCCAAGCATTTCTTCAACTATGCTGGCGGTAATATGCTTTTCTTCGAAGGAAATGACTTGTGCAAAAAGAGACTCGGCATCGCGCATGCCACCTTCAGATGCAACGGCAATCATTTCGATAGCGTCTTTTTCAATGGAAATTTTTTCACTTTCTGCGATGGTGGAAAGTTTTTCAATGATATGTTCAAGTGAAAGTCTAGTAAAATCGTAGCGCTGACAACGGGAAATGATTGTTTCTGGAACTTTATGAATTTCTGTGGTTGCAAGAATAAAAATTACATGAGCTGGTGGCTCCTCAAGGGTTTTGAGTAGAGCATTGAATGCTCCAGTTGAAAGCATGTGGACTTCATCGATGATATATACTTTGTATTTTGCTTGTGAAGGTGGAAATTTGACGTTCTCTCGCAGTTCGCGAATGTTGTCAACGCCTGTGTTTGAAGCGGCATCAATTTCGAAAATGTCCAAAGATCTGCCTTCGGTAATGTTTTTGCAAATGTCGCATTCAAGACAAGGATTCGCGCCACTTCGATTCGTGCAGTTGACTGCTCTGGCAAAAATGCGAGCCATGGTTGTTTTGCCGGTTCCTCGTGGACCAGTGAAGAGATAGGCATGTGCAACTCGGTCATTGACAATTGAATTTGAGAGAGTTTGAACGATGTGTTTTTGACCAATAACATCCGAAAAGGTCTGTGGTCTGTATTTTCTATATAATGAAATTGACATATTTAAATTGAAAAATGTTTATCAGTGGTTTCCCATTTGCTTAGAAAGTATAGCAGTTCTTTAGTATCATACGCAAATCATAGCTTTCATAAAATATATTAATAATTTTTACAAGTCTGTTCATTTTTTAGGACGCGCTCCTTGGCCGAGTACAATGACCAAGGGCTCAGAGAAGCTGTCGCTTTAATGGTCTAAAAAATAAACAAACTCGTAAAAATTAAAATCATAAATTACGCCTGATTAGTTCATTAATAAAAACAAAACTCCCCACGAGAGGGGAGTTTTGTGTAGAAGTTTTGAACTGTTTTTATTTTTTGAAAACCCACAGTTTATATCCGATGAAATTCCAGGCAAGACCAACGACAGAGCCAGCTGCTGCTCCGAGTGTTCCAAATTGGGCAAGTTGCACGGCGCTGAGGCCGACTGCTCGGGAGCCAACTATGAGCTTGAAAACTAATGATGCGACAATAACATTTATCAAGAAGCCAACAAGACTGACTGCAAAAAATTGCAAAAATTCTGATTTAGATTGCTTTTTTTCTCCTTGATTGAATGTCCAATATTTATTCCAGAAAAAGCTGCTAACATTAGCCACGATAAATGAAATTGATTTGAATAGAGAATAAAAAGTTATTGCGCCAATCATAGCAGTCGATGCTTCGATTTTAAATTGTGTGCTAAAAAGCAATGCAACAAGTGAAAGTACGCCAAGATCAACTAGTACATTTGAAACACCGATTATGCCGAATTTTGCAATTTGATAAACTATGGCGAATTTTTTGCCGATAAGGAAAGCAACTCGCAGTCCAAGCGGGGTGGCAAATAGAAAAAATGGGACGATAGCCAACCAAAATTTTGCAAAAATTCCAGGATTGTTGGTTTTTAAGATTGGGAGTAAAAGTAGACCAATAAGTAATCCAGCGGCGATGGCAAAATGATAATCTCTTTGAGTGATTTTTATTTCAGTTTTTTTGGTAGACATAAAAATATTTATATTCTGGGGAAATTAATTTAGAAAGGAAGTTTTTTGTTGAGCTTGAATTTCTTTTTCCAAGTCTTCAATATCTGAAGTCCATTCATCTTCGATGTCATCGTCAATCGGAGCTGCAGATTCTTCCGTTTTTGTTTCCGTTGGTTTTTCTACAAGGTCTTTTTTCCATGAGTTAAAACCGCCGTCAGATGGAAATCTGCTTGCTTGAGGTGCTGGCTGAAAGGAATCTTCTTGCTGTTGAGTTGGAGTATAGGTTGGTTTGACTTGTTGCGGCATTTTAAACTCTCCTCCTTTGGCTAAGACGTTTTCAATAGCAGCCCAATTGGAATCCAAATCGCGAGGAATCATAATGACCACTTCGTCACCTGGCTCAGCTTTAAAATAGGTGATAGAGGCTAGGAGCACCCGATAAGGTTTTCCCTCGGAAAGAATGAAATAATTTCCTTTTTCATCTTGACTGACAATTCCAATCACACTTCGGCGATTTGCCGGTCCGATTTGTTTATATATGAAAGACCCGTCAGGAGTAATGGTAAGTTTTAATAAGTCTCCCTCAACGAGTTTTGATTTTGAAGCATAGTTAGCGGGAACCGGATATTGTTTGCCGTCTGTTCCGTGCATGATTTGTCCGTCGAAAGTGCCTTCAATGATAGTGCCATCTTCATCATCATTTTCAGATTTTCGTTTTCGTCCGGTTTTCTTTTTCCCTTCCATTTGCAACAGCATTGCTTTCGCACTTTGCATGGTTTTTTCAGCATTGAGAATCATTTGCCGAAGCATCTCAATTTTGTGAGCTTTCTCGCTCTCACTGATTTCCTCATGTGAATTTTGAGTCGTCATTTTGTTTTTGCCCGGAGAAAAACTTGAGTATTTTTTTCTCAAGAGTCACCCGTATTTTTTTGTTTTTATTATTTAGCGAAGCAAGCAAAATGAAAACAATTTTTCATTTTAAAGCGAGCGACGATAAGTTCTTTTTTCTATTAATATTATAAATCATTTCTTCTTTTAGCGCAACAACAAATTGGCAAATTTTTCCAAGATGGTGTGTAATATGTGAATATGGGCGTTTTAATTTGAAATATATGCAAAAAAAATCAAAAAACAAAAAAAGCGGCAATTGCAAAAAAATCATTTTGTCTGAATTTGAACTTTTGGTTTTTTCGGCAACGAAAAAAATTCCCCCGGGACAGACTCTCACATACAAACAACTTGCTCAAAAAATAGGCAGGCCGAATTCAGCTCGGGCGGTTGGCAATGCACTTGGCAAAAACTATGATTCAAGTGTTCCTTGTCATCGAGTTGTGCGCAGTGATGGAAAAGTTGGGGGATATAATCGCGGCGTTGTGGAAAAGTTGCGCAAACTCAAGCAGGAAGGTGTGCTATAATATTCAAATAACTTGTTAATTTTTATCACAATTCATATGGAAAAAAATCTTGTTGAATTTATTACTAATCATTCTTGGGTGATAGTTTTGGTTTTACTTTGGACTTTGCCTTGGAAAGCTGCCGCGCTTTGGCGCAGCGCTCGCCGAGCTCAGCTTGGGTGGTTTTTGACCATGCTGGTGCTTAACACCCTGGGAATTTTGGAAATAATATATCTTGCTTTTTTTAGCAATGAAGAAGTTAAGCCAGAAAATGAAACAATTTCGAAAGCCGAATCGAAGTTTGTGGTTAATCAGGACGCAACAAGAAAAGTTTCGGCCAGAAAAATTATAATGTAAAAAAGATTATTAATTTGAATCTGCGAAAGAGAAATGAATTATGGAGAGTGAAGATGATTTGATAAAAATTATTGCCCCAATGCTGTCAATTGGTCAAATTGGAATTCTGCCAACTGACACCCTGTATGGCTTGGTGGGCAGCGCCTTGCGGAAAGAAACGGTTGAGCGGGTTTTTGCGGTGCGCCAAAGAGACTTGAAAAAGCCTTTGATTATTTTGATTTCTTCAATTGAAGATTTGAAGCTTTTTGCGGTGGAAATTTCGCAGGTACAAGAAAAAAAGTTGCAAGCGATTTGGCCTGGGCCGGTGAGTGTTGTGCTGGATTGCAAAGATGAGAAATTTGCTTATTTGCATCCACTCGAAAAAACTCTAGCTTTTCGCTTGCCAGCCGATGAAAGACTTTTGCAATTGCTCAAAAAAACTGGACCCTTGGTGGCGCCCAGCGCTAATTTGCCTGGACAGCCTCCAGCCCAAACAATTGCGCAGGCTAAAAAATATTTTGACGGCAAAGTTGATTTTTATGTCGATGGCGGGATTTTAAAAGCTAAGCCTTCGATGATTGTTGCTTTGGATAAAAATGGGGAAGAAAGGGTTTTAAGGGGAGGAGAATAAGAATCTGAATTTTTTTAATGAATGTGAAAAGAACCTTCCTTCTCGAGATGAGATGAAAGGTTCTTTTAAAGTTTTAGGCTGATTTTATCTCAGCTCTTTTTATGATGTAACCTCTTATTTTAGAGGCCATTATGTAGTATTCCTTTTTTGCGACATTGCAGGATTGGACTCTGAGAAAACCCTGTGCTCTGATATCATGCACAGTCGCAAGATGCTTTTTATCCCTGGTTGATTCTCCCGGTTTTATAGTGTGAATAACAACCACAACTGTATTTTTTTGTCAAACTCATTAACTTTTCCTTGAAAGTCGTTTTTTGTTTTGACTTCAATTTTCTTGCCGATCATGCTCGAAATTTCAGTATATTGCAGTAAGATGGTCAATAAGCCAGTACCTTCAACAATAAAAATCATTTTCAAGTTTTCGTCCCGCTGTTCTTTTTGAACAGACTCTTCTTGTATTTTTACTGATTTTCTTTTTAATGCTGTTCTTGCTGGGGCAACGTTTGGCATAACTATTCCTTGTTTGGTTCACAAAAAAGAAAAAACATCATTTTTTTAAGATACATTCGATATTCAGAATGCACTTTTAAAGATATCGTATTTCTGATTTTTCGTCAATGGGTGTGGATAAATGGTTGTTTTTGTTTGGATGGGATTAAAAATAAGAAAAAAGGCGAAAAAAGGGCGAAAAGAAAGCCCCATTTTATATTGGGGCTTTGGATAAAGGGGTTTTTAAAAAAAGAGAATAATTTTTTTAGTCTCTTGTTGTGTAAAATTTTTAGCGAAATATTTTCACTAGCTGACCTGGTTGGCAATTACTTGTAGGGATCCAATTACTTCGGGAAGTATCTTCTTAGTAAGAAAACCAATACTATTTGGATCAAAATAGATGTAAGAAACTTCCTTTTTAAGAAGAGCGTTTGGTTTTTCTTTTCCTTCGGGAATTACGCAAATTATGTGAGCAGGTTCAGATCCAGTTTTTCTTAAGGACTCATCATTTTCCGGTATTTTTGTATTTATCAAGTTTTCTGCGTTAGATAAAAATATTGGAAAAACTTTTTCCGAGAAAGAACATTCCATTCTTTCCAAGAAAGAGATTGCATCTCCTCCATTAGGAATAATAATAACGACAACCTCTCTAATTACCGAATGATCAGTGTGAGAATGAATGATTTCTGCATCTGTAAGCATTTTGTTTACTCCCAAATTTATATTTTAAAGATCAAAACTCAAATCTAGAACTACTATAACTGCAGACTACAGCTCTTCCATTTCTTTGTCAAAAAAGCAGCAAAATAGGGGATTAAAAAAGGAAAAAAGCAAGTAAAAAAGCCAAGGTGTTTTGCGAAACACTTTGGCTTTTTTAGTTTCTGTTTATGACTCAAGATTGAATCATTCCAACAATTATTGCCTTAATACCATTTTTGATTTTCTGAAGCAATGTTGATTCTCCAGATAATCCAATTTCGTATCCCAGGGGAATTATTTGGCTATTGTTTAGCTGAGGCATCTTTTTTAACTCTTTCAATGTCGCTGATTGTTTTGCTGCTCCCCTTACAACAAGATGGACATTTATAATGTAAGTATTTTCTGATACAATTAGTTCTTTCGGGATTTTTCCGTATATTTTAATTTTTTCTTCACGACATTCGCTTAACAATGTTACTATTGTCTCATCGTTTATGAATACAATAAATTCACCTTTAAAATTGTCGGGAATTTGTTTTACTGTTTGTTCCATTGTTAGCGGTCCTTTTTTTGAGGTTGTCATTTCACTTCTAGTTTTTTGAGGGTTGTTTGAATTTTTTTAAACACTACGTAGAAAACTGTAAAACCACTCCTCAGCTTTTTGCAGCAGTTCTCCTTCTTTTGGCCTGCGCCTAATTATTTTAACAAGAAAGCCATTCGAGGTCAGCTTTTTTGAAATTTCATCATCTTCAGAAATTGAAGGACTATTTTCGGAGAAATCAAGAAAGATTAACTCATACCTCTCGTCCTTTTTTCTGACTGCAGTTTCCGAAAGTGCTGCTTGGGGAACCTTGGTTACTATGTCCAATTGAACTAGCAATCCATCGCGCAATTGTCCTTCGGAAATTTTTTCAAAGACTGGAACGATTTTTTCTGCTTCGTTTACAACTACTATTGTTATAAAGGAAACAATTTTTCCTGATTTTGGTCGTTGAGAAAATTCAGTCAAGAGAGGCTTCTCTTTTTTCCATCGTTTCTTTCTGCAGAAATTTTTTGGTCTTGCAATAATAAGTAGCATAACTGAACATCTTTGAGGGTTGTTGGAATTGGGAAAGAACAATTTTGTTTATCAGCCATTCTAACAGTTTTTAGGGTTTTGTCAAGAGTTTAAACTTAAAATTGTCACATTGTTATATTGTCACATTGTTTTTTGGCTTAGTGAGGGCTTATTTTCACAGTCTGGCAAGGTGCGTTCAACTATGCGATAATGATAAAATAGATGCTGGATTATAGATGTTAGATTTTAGAATTTTGCCTTAATAAGCTTTGGATTGCCACTCCACCCAGGGCGGATCACAAAGACAATGTGGAATATTTTCGTAGATTCGCCCGCCTGCATCGCTTATGCGAAGCATTACGGGCAGGTATATAATTTCATAGTTTCGTATCGGTCTGAAATTTATATGTTAGAAACAGAACTAAAAAAATATTTCAACTTTTCCCAATTTCGGGCGGGGCAGAAAGAAATTGTGGAAAGCATCATGGCGGGCAGGGATGTGGTGGCTTTGATGCCGACCGGGGGAGGAAAATCTCTTTGTTTTCAGTTGCCTGCAATTTTGAGTGGCGGAATTTCAATTGTCATTTCGCCGTTGATTGCTTTGATGCAGGATCAAGTTGAGGGATTGGTGGCGCGAGGAATTTCCGCAACCTATATCAACAGCTCGCTTTCTTTTGATGAAATTTCTCAAAGACTTTCTGATATTAAAGCTGGCAAAATAAAAATTATCTATATTGCACCAGAAAGATTTGGCAATCGACAGTTTCAAAAAATGTTTTCCGAGTTGGAAATTTTCTTGCTGGCAGTTGATGAGGCGCACTGCGTTTCGCAGTGGGGACATGATTTCCGTCCAGACTATTTAAACGTTAGGCAGTACATTGCTCTTTTGTCAAAACGTCCGATTGTGGCGGCTTTCACCGCCACCGCCACGCCTGAAGTCAAGGATGACATCATCGAGCGCCTGGCTCTTCGCAGCCCGGACATTTTTGTGCGCGGATTTGATCGTCCGAATCTGAAATTTTTTGTACGTGCTAATCTTAAGAAAAAAGAGCGGGCTCAAGAGGCACTTCGAATCGCCAGGTCAATCAAAGGTTCTGGAATTGTCTATGCTATCACTCGCAAGGAAACTGAAGAATTGGCAAAATTTTTCAAATCTCAAGGAATTAATGCTGCTGCTTATCATGCCGGAATGACAGGCGACAAAAGAGCGAAAATCCAAAATGATTTCATGGAAAACAAGTTTAAGGTGATTGTGGCAACGGTAGCGTTTGGAATGGGCGTAGACAAAGCTGACATTCGCTTCGTGATTCACGTGGGAATGCCATCAAGTCCAGAAGGATATTATCAAGAAGCAGGTCGTGGTGGTCGCGATGGTGAGCAAGCTTTTTGCATCTTGCTGCACAGCAAGAGTGATGCGAGTTTGCACAATTTTTTCATCCTGACGAGCAAGGGTGAAATGAAATCGCAAGGAAAAAGTTGGGAGGATTCGCAAAAAGTCATCAGCGTCAAATATGCCAAGCTTAACAAGATGAAAGAATATGTTGGTCTTGGAACGTGTCGGCGACTTTTGTTGCTTGAATATTTTGGTGATCCGGCAGTCAAAAATCATAGCGGGAATTGCGGTGGTTGTGACGTGTGCCTTGATTACAAATGGGACAAATCAAATGTCGCTGAAAATGAGGGGGAGAAAAAAACGGCCAAGAAAAAAGTGAAAAGACAAAGCGGCGAAATTTTTGGCACGGTTTTGGAAACGGTGCAGCTCTACCAACAAAATTATGCTCCGGGCGCGATTGCCAAAATCAGAAGTTTGGGAGTCAGCACAATTTTCAATCATCTGATCGAATGGTATGAAGCCGGTGGCAATTTTCGACTTGAAGAATTTTTGGATTCGGAAACGGAAAAACAAATTTTACAAGCGATTGAAAAAGTTGGCAGTTTGGAAAAACTTAGCCCGATCAAAAAAGAATTGTCGGCCGAAATTAGTTATGAGCAGATTAGGATGGTGATTGCGAAGAAGAGGCGGTAGATTGTTACATTGCTATATTGTCATATTGCTCAAATTTCAGGTTCTTTTTTTATAAATTGGTTAAATGTTTTTAGGGGGTGTTATACAGAATTAACTTAATTAATGGTAGATAGACGTTGGAGGCTCAACCTCCATAATGGAGGTTGAGCCTCCTTAAAAATAACAGGGTTTTAGTTAATTTGGTATTATAACCTTTTGTATATTTGTAGTTGATTTGTATATTCGTAGGTGTAACAAAAAAGCCCTCAATGCAAGCAATGGGCGGCTGAATCCCTTGAAAAAAGTATCGGAAAAAAATATATTTTTTCCCTGATAATCCAGGTGGGTTTCAATTTTTCGCCAAGCTATTCTGAAGGCTCTTTGTTTTTAGTATAAATCATTTTTTATTTTTGGGCTAATTTATTTTTTGTCTAAGCAAGCCCCTTTATCTTACAAGGTATTTTTACAAGCTTGTTTCCTTTTTAGAGCACGCTTCTTGGCTGGGAACTATAGCCAAGAAGCTCTGGCTTCCTGTCGGACGCTAAAGCCTAAAAAGCAAACAAGCTCGTAAAAATTTTGCGATTATTTTTGGTTAGAATTATATATCGCGTATGACTCATCTTTTGTTAAAATTTAAATTGCATAAAGTGCCAGAAGAATGATAGAATAAATTTTAATTATGGAAAAGAAACTTTTTTTGATTTTGCACAACATTCGCAGCGCCTATAATGTAGGCGCTATTTTTCGCACGGCCGATGGGGCTGGAGTTTCCAAAATATATTTGACTGGCTATTCTCATGCGCCCTCCAAAGAGGAAAATCAGGACTTGAAAAGCAAGGCGGACAAGATGATAGAAAAAACTGCTTTGGGCGGCGAGAAAAGTGTGCCCTGGGAAAAAGCGGAAAATATTTTTGAGCTTTTGGAGAAACTCAAAAAAGAAAACTGCACCGTAGTAGCTTTGGAAACAACTCCACGGGCGGTTGAACTTGGGAAATTTGAGCCGAACTGCTCGGTGGCTTTGATTTTGGGTAATGAAGTGGATGGCATTTCGCAGGAAATTTTGGAAAAATGTGATTCGGCCGTAGCAATTCCCATGCGAGGAGTGAAGGGGTCGCTGAATGTTTCCATTGCTGCTGGCGTGGCAGCATATGGAATTATGGATAAATTAATTTATGGGTAATTTTTCAGATTGACTATTTTTTTGGCTGATGTTAAAATATGATTACTATGAAAAAGCAAAAAAATAAAACTGAAGAAAAGACTTTTGGTTTCGGTGAAGTGATGTCGATGCTGGAAAGCATGAATGACGGAATACAAGTTCTTGCTGAACAACATAGTGGAATCATTGGTCGCTTGGATGGCATGGATGCCAGATTTGATAAGATGGATGCCAGATTTGATAAGCTTGAAACAAAAGTTGATAATCTTGAAACAAAAGTTGATAATCTTGAAACAAAAGTTGATAATCTTGAAACAAAAGTTGATAATCTTGAAACAAAAGTTGACAGTCTTCAAATAGATGTAACCGATATTAAGCACAAACTCTCTCAGAAGGTTGATTTGGAAGACTTCCAAAAATTGGAAAAGAGATTAATAAAATTGGAAAATTTCGTGCTAAATTTTTCACAAAAACATTAAAAAGTTTTGACGTATTTCTTAATAAATCGGAGTTTACTCCGGTTTTTGTTTTTTTATGTTAAAAAAACTCAGAAAAGAAATTAGAAGTTTGGCAAATCCCGAGAAGGCGAAAATTTTGGCGGGGTTTTTCAAGACTGGCAAGGGGCAGTATGGCGAGGGGGACAAATTTTTAGGCATCACAGTGCCGCAGACGCGAACGGTAGCGAAAAAATATTGGCAGTTGCCATTGGCAGAAGTCTTGCAACTGCTTCAATCAATTTTTCACGAAGAGCGTTTGGCCGCACTTTTGATTATGATTGTGCAATATGAAAGAGGCGATGAAAAACAAAAAAAGAAAATTTTTGACGCATACCTGAAAAACACGCAGTGGATCAACAATTGGGATTTGGTTGATTTGACAGCTGACAGGATAGTTGGGGCCTATTTAGCAGATAAGCCGAAAGATATTCTTTTCAGTCTTGCCGAATCAAAACTTTTGTGGGAGCGACGGATTGCGATGCTGGCAACTTTTCACGAAATCAAAAATGGTCGCAGTCAAACAACCTTAGAAATTGCGAAAAAACTTTTAAATGATAAGGAGGACTTGATGCACAAGGCCGTCGGTTGGATGCTTCGCGAAGTTGGCAAGCGTTGCTCACAAGAAGAAGAGGAAAAATTCCTGCAAAAATATATCAAGGTGATGCCTCGCACGACCCTCAGATATGCGATTGAGAGGTTTGAAGAAGGGAAAAGGCAGGGATACTTGAAAAAGTAATATAAAAATGTTACTGTTTAGCAAGGAAGATAACTATATTCATCAAAAAAATGAAAACTAAAGAGCAAATTGTGGATGAAATTTTGGCGCGCGGTGTGATTGTTGAAATGTTGCCTGGAAAAGATAAATTGCGGCAGCGGCTTTTGAGTGGCGTTCCAATGAAAATATATATAGGAGCTGATCCAACTTCTGCATCTCTGCATTTGAGTCATGCAAAAAATTTCATGCTATTAGAAGAATTTAGAAAACTTGGGCATGAAGTCTATGTGCTTTTTGGAAGTTTTACTGCGCAGATTGGCGACCCAACAGACAAATCAGTGGCCAGAAAACAACTTACGCTAGCGGAAGTGATGGAAAATGTTAAGGAGTGGACAAAGCAAATAAAACCCTTGATGGATTTTGACACAACTGAAAATCCTCCGCACATAGTTTACAATCATGAGTGGCTTTCAAAATTAACCATGGAGGAGGTAATAAGTCTTGCTTCGAATTTTACAGTGCAGCAAATGCTCGAAAGGGACATGTTTGAAAAACGAATGTTGGAAGAAAAACCAATTTATTTGCACGAATTTTTGTATCCACTGATGCAGGGTTATGACAGTGTGGCACTCAATGTTGAGGCTGAACTTTGTGGAACTGACCAAATTTTTAATGCTTTGGTTGGAAGGACGTTGCAATCAAGAATAAACAAAAAGGAGAAATTCGTGATAGCGGTTAATTTGATGGAAAATCCAATAACTGGTGAGTTGATGTCAAAAAGCAATGGTACGGGAATATTCCTTAATTTTAGTCCCGCTGATATGTTTGGAGCAATTATGTCTCAACCAGATGAGATGATAAATGTTTTTTTTGTGAACAACACCAGACTGCCATTGGATGAAATTGAAACAATTCTGAAAAATTCTAATCCCCGAGATGCAAAAATTAGAGTAGCTTTTGAGATTGTGAGTATTTTTCATGGAAGTGAAATTGCAAAAGAATCTCAAGAACATTTCATTAAAACTATTTCCAACAAAGAAATTCCAACCAAGGTGGCTGAATTTAAGGTTGAAGGTGAAGCAGTTAAGCTTTCCGAGCTTTTGATTTCATCTGGCAACGCTACCAGTATGAGCGACGCTCGTCGCAAAGTTGAGCAGGGCGGGGTCAGTATCGATGGTGAAAAAATCCTTGACCCAAATTTTGTTGTCGATTCTTCTTTCAACGACAAAGTCTTCAAAATTGGCAAATTGGGGTGGGTAAGGGTGAAGTTCTGAAAGTTCTTTATTTGAGCCAAAAAAGATAGCTAGTTTATTTGGGTATACGGAAAAAGGCTAGTTGACATGTAAGAAAGTTTAAGATATACTTGAAATAAATGAAATATTTAGGAAAGTTTAAGCTATGCTTGAAACATTTAAAAAACTGAAAAAGTATAATTTTTGGGGCGGTGAGAAAATCAGCACTGGTTTTGAGCGGAAAATTTATACTGAAAAAATCAAAGAATTTATTGGCAATAAATTGATTAAGGTGATTCTTGGCCAACGACGAGTCGGAAAAAGTTTTGTGATGCGCCAGTTAATTCGAACCTTGATTACTGATGGGATCAACCCAAAGAATATTTTTTATTTAAACAAAGAATTGGTTGATTTTGATGAAATTAAGAACTACAAGGATTTGAATGAGTTGCTTGGGTTTTATAAAAAAGCCTTGAAAGTGAAAGGAAAAATTTTTGTGTTTTTGGATGAAGTTCAGGAAATTGAAGGTTGGGAAAAAACTGTTAATTCTCTTTCTCAGGATCACAAGCAAAAATATGAAGTTTTTATTAGCGGCTCGAATTCAAAGATGCTTTCTTCTGAACTAGCAACATATCTGAGCGGACGCTATGTTGATTTCGTGGTGTGGCCATTTCTTTTTGAAGAATATGCACAGTTTCGAAAAATTCCCAAAAATAAGGAAAGTTATTTGGAGTATTTAAAAACTGGTGGCTTGCCTGAACTTTTCAATTTGCCAAGTGAGGAAATGAAAAATCATTATTTGAGTTCGCTGAAAAACACCATTCTGCTCAAAGATGTGATTTGGCGTCACAAAATTAAAGATGCTCAGCTCCTGGAAGATTTGTTTAAGTTTTTGACAGACAATATTGGTAATTTGTTTTCAATCAATAATATTGTGCAGTTTTTGATTAGTCAAAAAATAAAAACAAATCATGAAACCATTAGCAATTATTTGAGCTATATTCTGCAATCCTACTTGTTTCATGAAGTGGAAAGATTTGATATTAAAGGTAAGAACATTTTGGCTACGAGTAAGAAATATTATTTAAATGATCTTTCTTTTCGTAATTATCTTTCTTCTAGTTTTGATTATGGTCTAGGAAAGCATCTTGAAAATGCGGTTTATCTTCATTTTATGGCTCGAGGTTGGCAGGTTTTTGTGGGGAGTCTTGGCAAAAGTGAAATTGACTTTGTCCTGGAGAAGGGTCAAGAAAAAAAATATGTGCAAGTTGCCTATACTATTAATGAGAAGAAAGTCGTCTTGCGAGAATTTGGAAACTTGGAAAAAATTGATGATAATTATGAAAAAATAGTTATTAGTCTTGATGATGTTTCGCTTGGTATGCGGGGTGGTATCAAGCATTTTTGTGCTTGGGAATTGTAATTTTCTGGGCAAAGTTTTCAAAATTGGAAAATTGGGATGGGTGAGGGTGAAGTTCTGAATGTCACCTTTTTAATAAAAAAGGTCATGACTTGACTCTGGTTTCGTTTATGATAGAATTCTAGTCTAATTGAATTGGAATATTTTGTTAAAAGTTCTTTAAAATCAAGGAGATATACGATGAATAAACTTTTGCTTGTAAGACCCATTGTTGATTTTCCTGTTGATGATTCGCAGGAGCTAGGAATTCCTCAAGCATATTTACATCTTGCTCAATATGTTAGGCAGAAATCAAATTGGGAAGTTTCAATCATTGATTATCGTCTTAATATGGTATTGGGGCGAGAGGTTAATCCAATGAAAGACTTTCTTGGTTTTGATGTTATTGGGATTGGTTGTTCCACTAGTGAATTTCCTCCAGCATTAAAATTATTATCTATTGCTAAGAAGCTTGGGAAAGTCACTGTAGTCGGTGGAATATTTCCAACGCAAAACAAAGAATATTGTCTTACATACAATGAAATTGATTACATTGTATGTGGCGAAGGTGAGCAATCTTTGCTTGAATTGTTAAATGTTTTAAAGAGAGGAGTCAATGAAGAAAAACTCGAAAAAGTTAGCAGTCTATCTTTTAAAAGTTGCGGTAGAAATATTCACAACAAATGTGGAAAATTATTAGATTCTATCTCGGGAATATCACCAGAAACCTACTCTTTACTTGATTTATCTAATTACGCAAAGTTTGTTTCTGCGCATATTATGGCAACAAGAGGATGCCCATATGGGGTCATACTCAAATCACCTGGATTAACTGAATAATTTTGCCACCCGAAAAAGAAAGAATTTCTTGTCTCTTACGCCTCGTACCAGAGATCTAAAACCTTTCAATTTTGCATTAAACGACTCAGCTGAAGCATTAGTACTT
>CAISKQ010000028.1 GCA_903885965.1 uncultured bacterium | reverse complement strand
CGAGGTTGCGGAAACATCATTGGTTTCGTCTACGGAGACGTTGTAAATTTTAGGTGGCGTTGAATCAGAGGCTCCGTTTCCATTAGGCGTATCTTCTACAATGTTTGAAAGATTAGAAATTGAGCCATCCAGGATGTTTTGGGTGTAGACGCGGTAGTAGTAGTGTTTGTTGGTGTCAAGACCGTTGTTGATGTAAAAGTTATTGGCAAGGTCAGCCACGGTGTAGCAGGTAGCATAGCTCAGGGCACTGGGGTCAGTGACGATAGTTCCATCGTTGACGCTGGCGCGACAAACCCGATACTCCAAATTTGATCCCGCCATTGGTTTCCAGGTGATAAACTCAGCGTAAAGATCAATTTCAGAATTTGAAATATCAAAAAAAATCAACTGCTCTGGCTTAGGAGGAACAATGTAAGAATAAGTGACGGAAGTATTGCCGAAATGGTCAATGATTTTCATTGAGACCGTACCGTTCGTGTTAATCACTGCCAGGTCAGCGTAATTGAAGGTATATGGATAAGTCAGAGCTTGAGCATTAGCAAGTTGCGGAGTTTCGGGGAAGCCTTGTCCAGTTGAAAGATAAATATCGTAGGCGCTATCGTCTTGAGGCTGGTTGATAGTGAGGTGCTCGGTTTGGAGGTTGACGGAAAGACCTGCGGTGATTGGGTTTTTGGTGTCCAGCGTAAAGGTTGGCGATTGGCCATAGGCAATGTTATTGGCCATGTCGCCATCGTTAATTTTGATGCGAAGTTTGAAATTGGTTGGACTTTGCTCGGGAAAATCCGTTTTAGCGTTCCAGGTAGCGCTGTATTGAGTAAAGGTGCTTTCATTTACAGCGACATTGCCTAGGCCAGTGAAAGTCACCGCTGGCATCCAGGTTTCACTGCCAGCGTTGGCGCAGTTAGCGGAGCAATATTCCAAAGAAGCATTAACAAAACCCTGACTGGCGCCCGTGCTAGTGTCGGGATCTTTGACCTGGTAGGTCAGGTTAATTTTTCCCGTGGCGTCTTCGACCGCAGTGACATTCTGAATTTGGGGCGGGGCGTTGACGACGTAAGTTAGCGAAACATCCGAAAGAGTCAAGGTAGAAGCTGTATTTGCGCTTTCCAGCCAAACAATGTATTGCATCCACTGATCATTGCTATCTGTGCGTTGTATTGCATTAATATCTTCCCCGGCTGGCGTTGTTTCATAAGAATCAGCCGCGTAATCGCTGTCATTTTTCGTACTAGCACACAAAGTTGGTCCACACCAACCACTCCCATTAGCCCAATCAGGAGCTCCGCCACCGTCTGGCGCAGTGCGAAGCTGAAATCGAACATTTGTACCGACCTGTAAAGTTTCGCTCCATTTTATTTTAGCTAGCAAATTAGCGCTGTCTGTCGTATTATATGGCGAACTTACTAACGCATGAGCACCGATCGGATATTGAGCATAAGCAACATTAACCTCAGCAAGCGAGGCTATATTATCCGCATCATAGGACATCAAATCTGCCCGATATTGAAAATATCGATTATTAGAAAAAGCTACCAGCGAACCGCCGTTAACAACCTGCGCCCAAGCCGTCCAACTCCCATCCGGCGTAGCAGTGTTGCCTGCACGCACATTCACTGAAACCGAGGTTTCATCGGGCGTAGAAGCAGTATAGGTTAAAGTGTCAAATTGAGAAAGTTGCCCCGCGTCTTTAACCGGACTAGTGCGAGAAGTTGTCATCAGCTCGCGATCATAATTCAGGGTCACGTCCAAAACCTTTGGCACGCTACTGCCGTCTGAAGTAAAATCAATTTTATACTGCAAATAGCGGTCCGAATCTCGCACCTGAAAAGTCGCATCATGCGTTTTAAAATCGCTCTCAATAGCTTGACCTCCTAAGGCGTCGGTAAAATAAGTAGAACTACTACAGCCCACCCCGCCATTATCTGGCCCGCACCATGGCGACCAACTAAGATTGTCTGGCGAAGTTCGGACTTGAAAATTTATCGCAGAAGTTCCCGGCGTCTGAGCAGTCCAAGCCAGCGAAGTTACCGCGTTGCCAAAATTTTTCGTGTCATAAACCGAAGAAACCAACTGTCCGCTGAAAGTACTAATCACAACTTCGGAGACTCCTGGCATATCGCTCAAATCATCATAAGCAAAATTAAGATGATATTGAATATTTTTTTTGGCTCCCAGAAAAGCCAAGCTTTGACCATTAGTCACAGTAGCCCAACCACTCCAAGTCCCATCAGGAACCGTCGTATCACCAACCCGCACTTCCATCGTAATGGCAGAGTTTGCCGGCGCAGGACTTGCTCCTGTAGAAGAGGAGACAGCGACCCAAGTAATCTTATCAAAATTAGTCGATAAAGCGTAATTTTTCACCGTAGAAATATGATCTGCGCTATTAGCATACGCAGATGCCTGCTTTGTCGAGCAAAGCAAAAACACCACACTCAAAAAAGCCGTGGCCAGCAACACTTTTATTTTTGCTTTTTGTTTGAACATTTCCCTTTACTTAAATCATATTCGCGAGTTTTTTCTTTTTCTTTTCGCTCATTTTTTTTATTCAAAATTACTCTTTAATTATAGCAAAAAATCCACCTTTTTCCAAACGAACGAAAAATGACCGCTATTTTTTTTAATTTGACGATTTTAAACTGGATGATATAATTTAACTATGGAAAGAAAAAAATCAACTAAAAAAACTTACTCTAAAGACTATGTTGGTGCAATTCTCGAAGAAATTCGGAGCGATTTTAAAATGTTCGGTGAAGGTCTCAGCGACGTACGCCAAGGAGTGAAGAATTTGGAAGTCAGATTTGACAGCCTAGAAGTAAAAGTTGATAAAATAGATATCCGACTTGGAGGCGTGGAAGAAAAAGTTGATTTCCTAATTGAAGATATGGACGAAGTTAAGGCCAATATCGTTGATATTAAAGCAGATATCGTGGATATTAAATCAGATATTGTGGATGTTAAAGCAGATATTGTTGATGTTAAAGCAGATATTGTTGATGTTAAGGCTGAAATGAAAGTTATGAATGGCAAACTAGACAACAAGGCTGAAAAAAAAGTTTTAGTCAATCATGAAAAAAGAATCTTTAAACTTGAAAAGGCCGTTTTGGCAACTTCCTAACTCGTGCGAGGAGCAGGTTTTTAACCTGCTCCGCATTGTTTACGGGTGATAATTTTTAGGTTGTGAAATGCAAGGTTCAAGTTACCAGCCAAAGGCTGACAGGCAAACCTGAACCTGCGGGAGGCGTTAAGCGCTATGCCACCAGTATTGCTTTTTCAAAATTTTCGCAAAAGCTAAAAAATTTTAAAAAGTTCAAATTCAAAAATCCAACCAGCTTTTTTCTCAGCTTAAAAGTGTCATAGTGACTCATGATTCCCAAATAGGAATTTAGCCAAGCTCTCATTTTTTTCTCTTCAGTTTGACTAAAAACTTTTCCACCTACGAGCAGTTCATTCTCTTGCTTAATCTTTTGGAAAAAATTTTGTTTGGTTCGTTTGTTGATATAGGTTCTGCGGGGTTTGATGAAAACTCCTAAAAAACCCACCCCATATTGACTGGGCTGGAGATATATTTTTTTGGGATGCAGGGTCAGTTTCAATTCTGTTTGTAAGTGAGCTTTGATTTTCGCAGTTACTGCTTGTAAAAATTCTTTGTCGATATGCACGAAAACCATATCATCCACATATCTGCCGTAAAATTTCATTTTGAGATCTTCGCGCACAAAATGATCAAAGCCGTCCAAATAAATATTACCGATTTCTCGATTGGCACGATAAATATTTTTAATCAATTCCATGGTTTGATTTTTCATTTCTTGCCCAGTGGTGTATTTGTACTCGCGTGAAAAATTTTCGACTTCCAAAAAAATTCTTTGGGTCAAGCCATAGCTGGCTTTATAGACTGGTAAGTTGTAAAAGAGGGCCATGAATTTTTTGTTTACGCTTTGCGAATTTATTTGCGAGGGTGTTCTTGCCCCTTAAAGGGCAAGAACCAATTGTCAAATTTTTAATTCTTCAGGCACCGCACCGAGAACCCGTAAGCACGGTTGTTCGTGTAAGCAGGGGCGACGTTCGTGGAGTAGAAGTAGAGGTTGGCGGCGTAAGTGCCCGACGGACTGGATGACCAGTAGAAGCCGTAACTGCCCTGATAGTACCAGGAACCGGAGGTGAAGCGGGCGCCAGCTAGCGGAAGTTTCAAGGTTGAAGCGAAAAGCTTGTCATCGCAAGTACTAGTGCAACCAGTAAAACCCAAGGCATTTATGAGAGTTCCAAACTCAGTAGCGGTTGGAAGTCGAAAACCAGTCGGGCAAGGATTATTGACGCCAGCAATCCCCTGCCAAAGATTATCATTTTTAGTAGCATTGGTTTTCCAATCATAATTTGCGCTATTGTTGATAATAAATTTAGCCGTATCTGGGAAGGCTACGGTGTCCGTCGGGCTAAGGGTTGTAGTCGCGCTAGCCGATGCAAGTTGGTGTCCGTCGGTCGCGCGTCCCCATTGATAATACCAGCCATACGCGCTCGTATCGGTTTTGGTTTGCGCTACGCGCGTGGCGCCAAGATTGCGATCCAGCCAGCAATTGCCATCCGCCCCAAGCACCATCCCATACGTATTAGCATCCCCGCTTCCGCCATTGACCGTGCCCCCGCAAAGAGAACAAACGCCCCCCGCCGTAATGGAACAAAAACCGCTCTGACATTGCGTAGCCGTCGTGCAAGTTCCGCCGTCTGGCTTTTGAGCATACAAAGTCCCCGCCGTGCCCGTGCCTGTAGCATAAACTTTTGTATTCGTACCCGAGCTAAAATCTACACTCGTCGTCTCAACAACCGAGTTAGTGGTTCCCGTCAGCTTTATTTCTCCGCCACTCGTATCCAAGCTTGCATCCTTAGCATAAAATTTCGTCCAGCCAAGCTGATCGGTAAGGTGACTTGCCTTGGCGCTAAGATCCGCTCCCCCGCTCCAATCGCTTTGCGTCCACCCAAAAGTCGCCCCCTTAATTTTCAAAATTCCCCACAATCCAAAACCACCAATTAAAAACACCGCAAAAACACCCCCAAAAATCAACTGCCGTTTTTTCCCAAACCGAAAACCCCGTTTAATTTTTTCTAACTTTTTTCTTAAATTGAGCATAATTTTATATCACCTTTTAAGTTTTTATTTGCTTACATTATAGCACAAAAACAGCCCAGTGAGAAAAGAGCCAGGCTGTTTATTTTTCCCTCAACCTCTTCATCAAAGAAAGATAGAAATACAAGTTATGTACTGAGGCAAGTTTTAAAAAAAGTGGCTCACTTGTTTTCAATAAATGATGCAGATATGCCTTTGTGAAATTCTGACAAGTTTCACATCGGCAATCAGCGTCAATCGGCGTGAAGTCTTCTTTGAATTTTTCATTGCCAATGTTGATTGTTTCATAAAACAAGTTATCAAAATTTTCAAGATATTTTTCAAGACTTTCATTTTTTTTCATCACAAAAAGCCGACCATGTCTGCCCTCTCTGGTTGGGATAACACAATCAAACATATCCATACCGCCAGAAACAGCCCTAACCAATTCTTCAGGTTTACCTAACCCCATCAAATAACGCGGTTTCTCAGCTGGCAAAAGTGGCACCACCCACTCTAAAATTTCATATAAGTGCTTGCGCGGCTCACCGACCGCAACTCCGCCAATCGCATAACCATCCCAACCGCAATTTTCTCCTCCCTTAGCAGTAAGCCCAATTTCAATCAGTTTTTCAGTACACTCTTTGCGCAAGTCCTCATAAACACTACCTTGCACAATGCAAAACAAAAGTGGTCTGCCGTTTTTATATTTTTGCAAGTCCTGCTCGACTCTTGCATGAAAATATTCAAAGCAGCGCTTAGCCCAACGCAGAGTCAACTCCATAGATTTTTGGGCCTGCACATGAGAACACGGAAAAGGCGGACATTCATCAAAAACCATAATAATATCAGAACCAAGATTGAGTTGAATCTCAATTGATTTTTCGGGAAACATAAAGTAATTACTGCCATCAACTGGGTCCGTGAATTTAACCCCTTCTTCCGAAATTTTAACCCCACTAGTGCCAAATTTTTCCTTGGCCCGTGCGCCGAGTGAAAAAACTTGATAACCCCCCGAATCGGTCAAGATAGCTTTTGGCCATTGCATAAATTCATGCAATCCTCCAGCGCGCGCAATAAGTTCATCCCCTGGTCTGAGCCAAAGATGATAGGTATTGCCCAAGATTATTTCCGCACCCATTTTTTCAAGATCCTCTGGCGAGATATTTTTTACAGCGCCTTTTGTTGCAATAGGCATAAAAAACGGAGTGTTTATTTCTCCGCTTTTTGTGTGAAGTTTACCCATACGCTGACTATTTTGTTTTTTGATTAATTCAAAAGCCATATAAAGCATTTAAACATACAAACATGTAAGCATGCAAGCAAAAAGCATCTACTCACGGAATCATGCAAAGATAAAAATACAAAACATGCAGACATAGAATCATACATTCAAATGCCTGTATGCTTAAGTTTCTGAGAGTTTATCGACTGGAAAGACTAAAGCCCATTTACTACTTTTCCGCCAAGATATCCAACTGTTGAATCCTCTCGAAGTTGAGTGTTTTTCTCTGGATTTTCAACTGATATCGTTTTACCGGTAAAAGTATCACTACCTGTGAAAGTTGAGCCATTTACCATTTTCAGCGCTTCTCCGACCTGATTTGTTTGAGGAGTGACTCCAACTTGAAATTCTACTTCCCGAATAGGAATAATTGTTCCTGCACCAGCAGTCACATTGCCGATATCCCAAACTAATTGATTAGCTTGAGGATTATATGATATTTTTTCATTGCTAGGATAAGTTGTTCCAGTGTAGCGAGTACCAGCAGGAAGAGATGAAACAACCTTAGCGCCTACCAAGTCATTCGAAACATTAACCAAAGACCAATGAACAGCAAAAAGTGTCTCTCTTGAAACCTGAATTGGAATTGGACCATAGTTTTTGAGTTGGGTGTCAGTAAAGTATGCCAATGTATTCAAGATAACTTTCGAAGCAAGTTTTAACTCGAGAGTATTACTGCCGATTATCTTATTTGAATTGATTGGCGTCGGAATATCTGGACTATCAATCTTAGCCACTGTTTTTATCACCAGATTCTTATCATTACCATTTTCTACTGGTATGATTGCCTTTACTGGAATTGAAAAACGCAATTGCCCGCTATCACCTGGATTAATATTTGCAAGTGCTGGTACATCGGAAGCTTTCCAGGTAATAATATTTTTAGCTCCATCAAAGGCGCCACTTTCTAAATTGATTTTTGAAAAATCCAAAATTTTTCCTTGAAGCTCAACAGTAAGAATGGCATTTCGTAGTCCTGTTGCACTAACGTTTTGATATTTAACAATGTACCTAAGAGAGTCGCCAGCATTTACGATGTTATCAGCAACATTCTCCAAACTTTGGCTGACCGTCAAAACTGGTGAAACAATCTGCATACTGCTCTCTCTCTTGTTATACAAAGCCAAATCACCATTATCCCCGAGCTGTCCCATAGAAACAATGATTTTTTTATTTTGACTATCACTGCCTTTTATGGTGCCAGCAATTCTTATTTTTCCTCCCTGCATGGAATCAAGGTCTCCAATGGTCCAATACGATCCATTTTGTGAAGGCATAGGCTGTGACTCACCAAACTGAAAACCATCTGGAAATTCGATTCTTATTTGAACCTTACTCAGGGGCCGGATGCCCAAATTCTTATAATCAACTATATATTCGATTTTATCTCCATCCATTGCCTGGGCAGGGGAGCTAACATCCAAAAGAACTGGGTCAGTTGTAATCTTCACGCTAATTTGCGTATCCATTGAAAATTGCGTTGATCCATTTGAAGGCACAAATCCAAGTTCAGCCCTCAAATAAACAGGTGCATCTTTTGGTGCATAAAAAATGCCCTTAATTTCAACTGTACCTTCACTTTTGGGCTTAATCTCACCAACATAAATACTACTTGAGGTAGAGTTAAGAAATTTCACATTCACATTGTCAGTAGGTTGAAAATTTTCCGAATAATTCAATTTGATCTCTGCATTTTTAAGCAAGACGCGATTATTATTTTTATAATGTATGATATATTTCACGACCTGTGTACTATCAGCCGCGCTTGGACCCTCAAAAGAAATCGACACGCGATCCTGATGAAAAGCATCATTTTTCCACCAAGCAGAATAAACAAAGCCGCCAACAGTTAAGGCAATTAGCAATAGGACCGCTATGGAAATTTTCAAAATTCTTTTTTGAAAAGGATTTAATTCCCTGCGCGCTTTTTCCCATTCTAATTTTTCATCAAAAGGGCTAACGGATGACACACCGCCAATATTTGGATCATACTGACTTTTCTCATGAGCATGAAAATCCCTATTATTGTCGTTGAAACTATGTAAATCCTTATTTAAATCGTCAAGAGACATATTTTTTATTTTTTATTTTTATACTTTATTTTATAATATCACAGAAGTTTGCATTTTCAAAAGACGGAAAATTTATTTTCTCACATATTTCCGAATCGCTTCAGCTATATTTTCAACTATTTTTTTAAACTTTTCCTCATCCGGTTCAAGCAAGGTCATGCGAAACCCATGCAAATCAGTATTGAAGCCTGAAAGCGGCACCACACAAACTCCCGTGGCTGCCATCAAATACAGCACAAATCTTTTGTCTGGAGCAACGCCTTCAACTTCAGTTTCAATATATTCTCGAACTGCCTGGTCAGAGATCGGCAAAGCTTGCTCGCCATTCAAAACGCCCTCTTCAAAAACGACGGAGTAATAAAAAGAACTTTCCGGACACGGCGCAATCACCTCACCAAGGCCAGAAAAAATAGCTCTTGCAATGTCCGCTTTTTTGCGATAATTTTCAACCCGCGCCTTTACATGTCCAGCAAAACGCTGATCGCTCATGATTTTTGGCAAAGCCAATTGCGGCAAAGTCGTGGAACAAACTTCCAACATCTTAGCATCTACCAAGGTCTTTGCATAACGAGCAAACATCGGATCATTATCCTTGTTATATATTTCAATCCAGCCGCAACGTGAACCAGGCCAAGGTATTTCCTTTGAAAGTCCGCGCATCACAATCGCCGGCACGTCACCTCCAAGCACTTCATAAAGCGGCGTCATTTTTTCGCGGCCATAGGAAAGTTGCGCATAAGTTTCATCAGCAATCAAAAAAAGTCCATACTGCCTGGCAATTGAAACGATCTCCTCCAAAACTCTTTTCGGATAAACCATCCCCGTCGGATTGTCAGGGTTGATAATCAAAATTCCAGCCACCAGTGGATTGTATTTTACTTTGTTGCGAATATCTTCCAAATTTGGATACCAATTTTTGTGATAATCTAGGGTGTAGGTGATATGCGGAGCCCCAGCATGCGCGGCCTCAGCTGAAGAATGAGTTGGATAAGCTGGACATGGTCCTATAATGCGAGCACTGTGACGCAGATAGGTGTAAACCTTGGAAATTGCATCCCCCAAACCGTTGAAAAAAAGAATGTCTTCCGGATTAAGCACAATGCCAGACTGCTGCAAACGCTGCGCTGCAATAAATTCCCTTGCACTGACAACCCCCTTGGTTGGCGAATAGCCAAAAGACTTGTCCTCGCTCATCGTAGTGGCGACAATATCTTTGATCCACTGGGGAACTGTTTCACCTTTGGCAATCGGGTCGCCAATATTTTCCCAAACAATTTCCACTCCCAGTTTTTGCAATTGCTGAGCCACCCGAACTATTCCCCGAATTTCATAAGTCAGTTCGTCAGCCCCCTCATGCACAATGTTTGTACGCATATAAATAGTATAAAGCAAGAAAGTCTTTAGGAAAAGAACTTTTTTACATGAATGTTATAACGTTATAACATTCATAACGTTCAATTTCAACCTTACAGCCTTTTCAATAGCCATTTCCAAGCTGGTACAATTTTTATTTTTTTCCCTGCCTGTCCAGCAGGCAGGCCGTCAATCGTCCTTTCATCTTCTTGGCTTTCGGTGATGATGAGTCCCGTTTTGAGTTTAAATTTTTCCATTGCGCTAAGCAAACCTGCAATTTCTCGCTCGGCAGTTTTAGGATCAGCCAAACTGCGCGTAACCTGAATTGCCTCAGTTATTTTCAAGCCTTTTCTAATCACAAAATCACATTCTTTTTTGTCTTTGAAATAAAAAACCTCGGCGTCTCTTCTCTTGAGCTCAATAAAAATCAAATTTTCCAAATTTGCTCCAATGTTTTCAGAAAACTTGAAAGCTACAGCATTTGCCAAACCAGTATCCACCGCATAAACCTTTCGATTATTAATAATTTGTTTTTTAATAGAATAATCAAATTTGAAAAGCGAAAAGAAAAGGTAAGCTTCCTCAAAAAAATCCACATAATTTTTGACAGTCATCACACTTTTAACCCCAACCATCTTACGCACATTATTAAAACTCATCGGTGCAGTCACATTAGACAAAAAATACAAAGCAATTTCACGAAAGGTTTTTGTTTCCCTGATTTTAAACCTAACTATCAAATCCTTAATTAAAATGTCTTGATAGAGTTGCTGCAACTCTTTTTTGTTTTTGCTAATTACGATTTCTGGAAAACCGCCATATTCCAAATAATGATTAAACTTTCTGACTAAAATACTTTTTTCTTGCGTGTCATAAAAATCCTTCACTAAAAACTTTTCAGCTTCCAAGAATTCAGCAAAACTAAATGGATATAACTCCATTTTCAAATGCCTGCCAGAAAGAGTCGTGGCAAGTTCACTGCTCAAAAGCTTAGCATTTGATCCAGTGATAAAGATTTTTTTACCATCTTCAAAAAGCCTGCGCGCAAATTTTTCCCAACCATAAACATTTTGGATTTCATCAAAGAAAAAAACCTTTTGCTCGCCATACAATTCCAACAGAACCTCATACAAAGTATTCAAGTCTTTGGCCTGAAAGTCAAGCAGTCTTTCATCCTCAAAATTGAAATAATAAAAATTATCGAAATTTCTTGAAATTTGCTTAAGCAATGTAGATTTGCCACTTCTCCTGATGCCACTGATGACGCTTATTTTTCTTGAGTCGCTAAATCCCCTTGGAACATTTCTAGAAATGATCTCCACCTTTTTTTCAAAGTTTTTTCTTTGCTCAATAACTACTAATTTTATCGTATTTTTATCCATTTCTAATGTATATTAATTACATATTTCATACATTATTAATATATATTATCCAAGGATCACTGTCAAGTTACTAACTAACACCATGATATAGGAGTTTTTATCCCTTCTTATAGCCTTTTTTATTCTTGTTATTCCCCTAATTGCTTTTATCCTGCTAACAACGGAAACGCCTGTCAGGTGTTCCCATTTTTTGTCATTGGCAATGGCGTCTCTGATTTGAGTGGATGATATTGAGCCTGTTCTTTTAATCCTTTCAATCTTAACTTTTTTTTCAGCAAGCGCGATTATTGCTTCTTTATCGGTATACAAAACATCAAATGATTTGCATTTATAAAACAAATTTTTTATTGATGAAGAAAAAGATTTTCCATCATTGACGACTACCTACTGATTTCATTGTATTGATCTTTCTTCGGTCAGTTCGTCCGCCCCCTCATGCACAATGTTTGTACGCATAGATTCATTTTTCAAGTTTATCTATTTTTTCTAAATCAAAAATATTTTCGATTACTATTTTCTTCTTCACTTCGATTTTATCAAAAAGTTCTTTTTGTTTCTCGCCCATCTGAGCATTATATTTAACCTCAATAAGGGTTTTGCCTTGGGTCAAGAAATCTATCTCAAAGCCATCCTGATATACATATGACGGATTACATTTTTTTATTTTCAAATAAACATAATTTTCAAACAAACTCCCCTTATCACGGAAACCCGTGAAATAAACTCGCATGCCTAAATCAGCCGCATAGATTTTCTTGGCCGAGAGCAAACGCTCATTAGTCTTGCCAAACCGTGGAACCAGAAAAATCAAATATGCATCAGCAAACATTTGCAAATACCGTCTGGCGGAATCTGGAGAAATATCTAAAATTTTGGCTATTTTATTAATACTGCAAATTTTGCCCGATCTCTCCATGAGAAGCAGAAAAAAATCCTTGAGAATTTGCACATCCTTTACTCCATAAAAAGCGGCAATGTCTTTTTGAATAACATCATCAATCAACTCTTTCAAATACTCAACATCACCGGTCAAGACATATTCTGGCATCCCTCCAGTTTGCATAAAATCTTCAAAATATTTTTCCAATAATTGCTTGTCACTTTTTTTAGTTTTTATGCCCTTGAAATTTAAATATTCCTCAAAATCCAAAGGTAAAACTTCCATCACTACATTACGCCCTGTCAAAAATGACTTTTTACTTTTCAAAATTGAAGCGCTTGAAGAAGAAACATATACTTTAGCATTTTGTTGATCATAAATATTTTTAAGTTGTAATTCAAAATCTTTCTGATGCGTCACCTCATCTAAAAATAAATAAACTTTTTCCGAAAAAGAAACTCGATTAATTTTTCGATATTCTTCGATAATTTCTATAATCGTACTACCAGTCAAGAGATAATCATCAAGACTCACATAAAAAACTAATTTGGGGTCGATGCCTTGATCACCAATAAGATGGTTAATGAGCTGTTTCATTAAAGTAGTTTTTCCTACCCGCCGAAGACCAGTCAGAATTACAACTTGTCTTGTTTCCAAGGTATTCTTCAAATTTCCGAAGATATGCTTCCGCTCAAGAAAACTAGCGGGCATATATTCCTCCTCCCACCAGGGATTATAGCGATATAAAATTTGTTCCATATGCGTTTTTTTAGAGATATTTACTAGCAACCTTATTATACGATGGTATCGTATAGATTGTCAAGAATCTATACGATACCATCGCTATAGATTCTTTTATCCCTTATTATAGCCTTTTTGATTCTTGTTATCCTTCCCTGTTGGCACTTTAATTATATAACAATGTAACAATGTAACAATTTGAGCCCTACAAGTTCCATCTCAAAAAATCATCCACCGCCATTCGCATACTATCAAAATCTTCATCTGAAGCGTGAATCTTTGAAAATGTCTGGATATTATTTTTCAAAAATAGTCTCAGCATTTTCACAGCATTAACCCTTATTAAAATAACTTCTTTGTTCAGGGTAGAGCAACTGCCGCATATGACGCCACCTTGCTGCGAACTGAATCCTATTTTTTCTGGAGGCAAGGGGCAACCGCACGAAACACACAAATCAACTCCAATTGCATAGCCAAGGCTGTCCAATAATTTCACGATAAAACCATAACGAAAAATTAAATATTTTCGTTGATCACCCTCTTTGGCGCTTTTCTCCACACTTTCAAGATATTCTTGCAGTAACAAAAAAACATTTTGATCGGGATTCTCAAAATCAACCAACTTATCAAACAAATGAAAAGCGGCAAAAACTTCTAGCAGCGCCTCTCCATCTTTTTTCAGGGCAGTGAAATTTTTTTCCACAATCGAACTAGTAATCTTTCCCAGTCCGCGACTGCGAAAAACCGTAACATCTGCCAGTGTGATGCTTTCTAGTGATGATGCCAACTTCGCCTGGGGCTTTCGCACGCCTTTGGCCACTGACTTTATTTTGCCACCTTCAAGAGAGTACATCGTGCAAATGCGATCCGTTTCCCCCACATCCCACTTGTTCAAAATAATTGCGGTGTATTTATATTCCATTATTTCTTTATAGAAACAACAACTTTCATCCCGTCTAATTCTAATTCTTTTTTCAAATCAAAACCTTCCCCACTTCCTTTTTTAATAGAATCTGATAAAGTTTCTTTGGCAATCAAATCTGAAAGTTTTTCATCGGAAAATATTTCCTCCATTCCTTCATACTCCACCACGATGCGATTCTCGACTTCATAGCCAGCTTGCTTGCGCATTTCTTGAATGAAACGGACAACTTCGCGAGCCTGACCTTCAAGCTTTAGTTTGGGTGTTATTTCAGTATCAAGCACAACCTGTTCTTCTGTCCTAAATTTTATTTGAAGGATGTTCATATCAACACTCTTCACATTTAATTCTTCAAAAATAATTTGTTCCATAAAAGTCCTATCGGTCGGATCAAAAATTGTGTCAAAAAGTTTTTCATACTTTTCACCCAGTGAAATTGATGCCAACGGCTGACGAACTTTAATTTTTGCCTCTGCTCTTTTTTGCAAACCAATAGTGATAATTTCTCTGATAGCTTGCATATTTTCATTCAACTTCTCATTAATCAAGCTCTCATCCGCCACTGGAAAATTAGCCAAATGAACTGAAATTTCACAAGTTAAATTCCTGTAAATTTCTTCCGACATAAACGGCGTAAATGGTGCCATCAATTTGGAAAGTTCCACTAGCACAGTGTGCAAAGTTTGATAGGCAAAATCCTTATCGCAGTCATTTTCAGATTTCCAAAATCTTTTGCGAGAGCGGCGAATATACCAATTCGAAAGATTGTCGATGAATTTCGGAAAGAGTCTGGCAGTGCGCGCCAAATCATATTTTTCCATATTTTCATTAACTTCTTTAATGAGGATATGCAGTTCCGACAAAATCCATTTGTCCAAAAGATTGGGGGATTTTTCAATTTTCTTTTTTGAATCAAAGCCATCAATATTAGCATACAGCGCAAAAAACGAATAAGAATTCCAAAGCATGCGGAACATTCCGCGCACCAAATCAGAAACATCAGCTTCTTTGAAATTCAAGTTTTCCCCCATCACCACAGTCGAACTCATCAAATACATTCGCATAGCATCAGCGCCATATTTATCAAACATCAATTTCGGATCCGGATAATTTTGCAGGCGCTTGGACATTTTTTTTCCATCTTCCGCCAATATTGTGCCGCTAACCACAACATTTTTAAAAGCTATTTTTCCTTTGATTGCAGTAGCCAAGATATGCAAATAATAAAACCAAGCCCGACATTGATCTTGATATTCAGCTATGAAATCTCCCGGAAAACCATTTTCAAATTTTTCTCGATTTTCAAAGGGATAGTGTTGCTGAGCATATGGCATCGAACCAGAGTCAAACCATGTGTCCAAAACATCCGGCACGCGGTGCATTTGTTTTCCACACTTTTCACATGGCACGGTTATTTTGTCGACAATGTGTTTATGCAAGTCTGATATTTTTTCACCTGAAACTTTTTCCAAGTCAGCTACTGAGCCAAAAACTTTCAGCTCGCCGCATTCACAGCGCCAGATTGGCATCACGGATGCCCAAAAACGCTGTCGGGAAATTGACCAATCTCGAGCGCCTTCCAACCATTTTCCAAAACGTCCATCCTTGATATGCGCCGGAAACCAAGTGATTTCCTTAGCCAGCTCAAGGGCTCGCTCCTTCACTTTGCCAACACTGACAAACCAAGAAGTGGTTGCGTAGTTGATTAGCGGCGTGTCGCAGCGCCAACAATGAGGATAGCTGTGCTCATATTTTTCCTTGGAAAAAAGCGTACCATGCTTGGCCAGATATTTGATGATCTCAACATCGGTCTGCATGTGGTCTTCCAAAGATTTCACATTCATGCCAGCAAAATCAACGGCTTGTTCTTTGATTGTTCCATCCATTTTCACATGCTGAATAAAAGGCAAATTATTTTCCTTTCCAAGATTCATATCGTCCTCACCAAATGCTGGTGCAATATGCACAACACCCACTCCATCTTCCGTGGTCACAAAATCCCCCACATAAATCTTCCAACCATTTTCTGCATTTTCCAAATCCGGAGTCTGATAATAATCAAAAAGTGGTTTGTAGGATTTGCCAATTAAATCAACACCTAATAAAGGAGTAACATTTTTAAATAAGATATTTCCTTTTCCTTTATAATTAACATTCGCCCAACTTAAATCATTTTCGTGTGGATTTGGACCATAATTAATAGGTTCGCCAAAAATCCTAACTTGCGCATCAACATCGTTAATAAAAATAACACTTTCCCCTTTTTTAATTTTAAACTCTTCTGGCGCATCATTTGCCTCCACTTCTAATTTTAAATATTGCAAATCCTTCCCCACTGCCAGCGCCACATTTCCAATCAGCGTCCAAGGTGTTGTCGTCCATGCCAACACGAAAGTTCCCGGTTCGCTGGCCAGTTCAAACTTCGCAACCACCGATAAATCCTTGATGTCCTTGTATCCTTCAGAAACTTCCTGTTGGGAAAGCGTGGTTTCGCAGCGCGTGCAAATGTGCATGGAACGATAACCTTCATAAATCAAGCCTTTGTCCCACAATTCTTTGAAAACCCACCAAACTGATTCCATATAATTCAAGTCCATCGTCTTATATGCATTTTCCATATCAGCCCAACGTCCCAAACGATTGATCACGACTTTCCACTCATCCACATAACTCAAAACTTTGCTGCGACAAAATTCGTTGAATTTATCAACGCCATATTCCTCAATGTCCTTTTTGTGTTTGAAACCCAATTCTTTTTCTGCAATGTTTTCAATCGGCAATCCATGGCAATCCCAACCCCATTTTCTTTCCACATATCTTCCCTTCATCGTCCAAAATCTCGGCACCACATCCTTCATCGCACTGGCCAATAAATGCCCATAATGTGGGGTTCCCGTCGCAAACGGTGGCCCATCATAAAAAGTGTACGGTTTGCCATCTTTGGTCTTTTCCAAAGATTTTTCAAAAATTTTTTCTTCCTGCCAAAATTTCAAAATTTCTTCCTCCATTTTCGGAAAACTTTGTCCGGCGTCAACTTTCTTAAAGTTCATATGTTTTTATCTAAAATTATTAATATCTTAAACCCTACAAATTTACAAATCAGCTACAAATCTACAAATGGGTCATGCTGAATTTATTTGTATATTTGTAATTTATTTGTATATTTGTGGGGATCAAAAATGCCCCTACGCAAAAAATGCATAAGGACGCGTGTCACGTCGCTCGAGAGCGACTGTGATCGTGGCGTGGTACCACCTTAGTTCAGTATTATATATCAAGTATTATGTATAAAGTATTGGATACATTATACAAAATACAAAATACATCATACCCTCTTTTCCGGCTGTTACGGGCCTACCCGACAAATTCTAATCTTCGCCTCATCGGCGAATTTCTTTTTGCAGCTCTGGAGTGATAGCTCCTTCATCGCCTTTTTCAAAAACTATTTTATTACTAAGCTCTTCTGACCTTTTAACTGCCTTTCTACTATTAAAACTCTCTGCTCAATTTTCTTAAACCAACTTTCTTCCATTTTTCCAGCTTTTTTGCCTTTTTCCAACTCAGCTCTAATATCAGTAATTTCATCGTCTATCCTGGAAAGATAGTCCATCGTTGTCGAAAAGTTATCCTTTGT
>CAISKQ010000027.1 GCA_903885965.1 uncultured bacterium | reverse complement strand
GGCTCTAAAACTCAAAAAGGGGCTGACATGTTGAGCATCATTTATTCGGTAGTGATGTCTCTTTGGAGAAAATCTAAACAAGATTTCTTTGGCTTATACAACCAGGCATTGATGCCTGTTGGGGGTCAGTGAGGAGTTACTGCATCAGCTATTGACAAACTATTGATTCTGTGCAATAATGACCGCAGTTGTTTTGACATAATATTATTTTTCAACTCCAAATAAGGAACCAGTAAAATGAAAGTAAGAGTTGCTTCCCTCGTCCGCTCGATACCAGTTAGCATCACTTTTTTTATAGGTATGCTTTACGGTTTTGCAGCCTATGAATTTTTCATTGCTAGCACCTTTTTTGCTAGCCGAAATCCTGAAAGTTCGTATTATTCCCTTGCTTTCAGTATAACATATGGGATCCTTTCTTTGGTTGGAATTATAATCGGCATAGGAAAAAAACACTCAGCAGAAAAAGAAACAACAAATAAAGCAGGGAACGTTCTGTTTTCACTCTTTTTTATTTATTTAGCGTTAATGCTTCTGTTGTTTACGTACGAATTGGTGTCTTTCAATATGACATTGATATTAATTACATGCTCAGTTTCCTTATTTCTAAGCATTCTTGGCGCAGCCATTCTTGCTTTCAATAAATGGTGGCCGAAAAAATTAATCGCCGGAATAGGGAAAATTAAGGTATTTGGTAGCCGGAAATATTCCAGCTTGGCCTAAGAAAATCGAAGGCTGAAACTTAGCGAGCTCTCTTGATGCACACGAGTGTATTCAAGAGACTCGTTTTTTTGTTGCAAATTTTCCCAAGAAGTTTATTTTGACAAATATAGCCATCCCCAAATAATTCACAATACCACTTATAACCCGACTCCTATTTTCTGCGCCTCCTACCACCCACAACCTAATTCCTACTAAGCTAGTCTTTCGGCACGGGATCATATCCCCCGTCGTTAAAAGGATGACAACGAGAAATTCTCTTGATTCCAAGCCATCCGCCTTTCATTACTCCAAATCTTTCAATGGCTTCGTATGCATAATGACTGCACGATGGATGAAAACGACAAAATCTTTTTTGAAAAAACCAAGAAGGAATTCCGTGATCAAGCGAAAAAACTTTTTGATATATTCGAATAAGTAATAAAACAATTTTTTTCATATGCCTTAACCGTAACGGGAACAGATTTCTTTGTCAATGAGAAAAAAATGAGGTATAATTTAAAAAACAGGTATACCGTAGAAATAAAATAGAAACATAGTAGAAATAGATGGAAATACAATAGAGATAAATAGCAATTAATTTCAATTATATTTCGCAAAGCATATTTCTATGCATTTCTATTGTATTTATTTTTGTATTTTTGTATAATTTTGTAATTTCGTAGGTTTATGAAAAGCGTTTCATACAAAAACATAACCTGGATTGATTTTTCTAATCCTGGAGCTGATGATGTCATTTATCTGCAAGAGCATTTTGATATCCATCCTCTGGCAATCGAAGAATTTGTCACCCCAACTTTTCGTCCCAAGGCCACCAAATATCACAACTGCCTTTATCTGACGATTCACATTCCTCTTTTCGACACTCAATCTCGAACAACATATCCAGGAGAAATTGACATTGTCATCACTAAAGATCATTTAATCACGGGACACATGAAAGACATCTATCAATTCGATGAGTTTTTTGCCAATCTTGAAAAAAGTGAAGGCAAGCGTCGAACCTACATGGATAAAACTCCAACCCATCTCATTTACTATATTCTTGAGATGTTGCTTGAATCATGCTTTCCACGCCTTGATCACATTCATGAGAAACTGACCGACATCGAGGAACAAGTTTTTAGTGGCAAAGAAAAAGAAATGGTGCGTGAAATTTCCCTTGTCAAGCGTGATATTCTCAATTTTCGCAGAACGCTAAAACCTCAACGTCACATCATTGAATCCTTAACGCAGATGAACACAGATTTGCTCCCTTCTGATCTCAAGCCATATTTTCAAGACTTAGTTGGAACAAACATTCGTCTTTGGAATGCGCTAGAAAGCAACAAGGAAACAATTGAATCAATGGAGGAAACAAACAACTCACTACTATCAAACAAATTAAACTTAACCATGAAGGTTTTGACGATCTTCAACGCCATATTCATGCCGGTTACAGTATATTCGAGCATAATGGCGATGAGCACTAAGGTGCCTTTTGATCACAGTGAAGTTGGTTTTTGGATTCATGTTTCCATCATGCTTCTAATTGCGACCTTTACAATGGTTTTATTTAAAATTAAAAAATGGCTATAGCTTAATCATATCTAGTATCATATCTGATATCTTGTATATTGTGTGAAATGCTGATACCATTAAAAACCAACGATTAACATTGGCTAATTTTCTGTAAACAACGCAATGCTGACATTATATAATACTTTTTCTAAAACGAAAGAAGAGTTTGTTTCCCTCAATCCAGGCAAAGTCGGGATATATAGCTGTGGACCAACTGTTTACGGTTTTATCCATATCGGCAACATCCGTGCCTATCTTTTGTCTGACACTGCGCGTCGCTATTTGGAATATACTGGCTATGAAGTGCGCCAAATTAAAAATATCACCGATGTTGGACACCTTACTGACGACGACATTAATCAGGGAGACAGTGGCGAAGACAAAATTGAAAAGGCTGCCCTAAGAGAGAAGAAAACTCCAGAAGAAATCGCAAGATTCTATGAAGAATACTTCAAGCAAGTTGAAAAAGAACTCAATATTATCCCTGCACACTTCTTTCCGCGCGCCACCGCTCATGTGCCACAAATGATTAAAATTATTGAGTCCCTCATTGAAAAAGGATTTGCCTATGAAAAAAATGGCAACGTTTTTTTCGATGTAACAAAATTTGCAGACTATGGAAAACTTTCCGGCAATACACTTGAAAGCTTGAAAGTTGGCGCCAGACTCGAGGAACATCCTGACAAGAAAAATCCTTGGGATTTTGCTCTCTGGCTCAAAGCGCCCATTGAGCATTTAATGAAATGGCAATCCCCTTGGTCATCTGGATATCCAGGCTGGCACATTGAATGCTCCGCAATGAGCACAGAATATCTAGGCAACACCATCGACATCCACACTGGCGGAGAAGACAATATTTTTCCTCATCATGAAGCAGAAATTGCTCAAACCGAATGCTACACTGGCAAGCAATTTGTCCGCTATTGGTTACATAACAGACATCTTCTAGTTGACGGAAAAAAGATGTCCAAGTCAAAAGGAAACCTCTACACCCTAGATGACATCAAAGAAAATGGATTTTCCGCTATGGACCTGCGTTTGCTTTTCCTTTCTTCTCATTACCGCAGTCAAATGGAGTTCTCTTGGCAAGCCCTTGAGCAAGCTCACAAAAATATTCAAAAAATCAATGACTTCATTTTAAATTTAGAAGCAATCGCAACTAACAACTTTGTATTTTCAAACATTTTTGATACATCAATATTCAAAGAAAAATTCCAATTGGCCATGGACGACGACCTTAACACACCGCTGGCATTGAGTAATCTCTATGAACTTATTTCTCAGGCTAATGGTGAAATAGCCGCCGAACAACTCTCTAGCGATAGCGCAAAAAAGATTTTATCTCTTTGGAAAAAAATGAACTCAGTTTTCGGTTTCATTTTGCAAGGACAAGCCGAGGTTCCCGAAGAAATCAAGCAGCTTATCAGAGAGCGTCAATATGCCCGCGAAGGAAAAGATTTTCAAAAGTCCGATGACCTTAGAAATATCATCGAGAAAAAAGGCTACACCGTCGAAGACACAAAGGACGGAATGAAAATCAAAATAGCAAGTTAGTATTTTTGATGAGCAAACATTTATACGAAACTCGAACCGAAAAACGTATATTACCCCTTGGTAATATACGTTTTTTGTAATGGCATCTTCAGAAAGTCATTTTTTGCTTTATCCTAGCCAAAATTTTATCCACCGCTTACCCACAAAAATGCCAATTTTTAACCATTGCTCAAGCTTGTCCCAGTTGCTATAATAAAATAACCCAGTGAGAAACTATTTTATTTCTAAAAAGCTAAGAAGCTGCCCATTATGGCTCGAGAAAATCAATCAGGATTCAAGTCCTTCAAACCAAAATTTACTCAGACCAATACAAATCCTGGAGAGCTTCGTCTTCCTCCGCAAAACATTGAGGCTGAACAATCAGTGCTTGGTTCAATCATGCTCGACAAAGATGCCATCATCAAAATTGCTGACATCTTGAAAGTTGGTGATTTCTACAAAGATGATCACAACATTATCTATGAAATCATCTTGAGTCTCTATGAACAACGCGAGCCGATTGATGTGCTAAGTCTCTCAAATAAGCTGGACGAAGAAAAACAACTTGAGAAAATTGGTGGTTCAAGCTATCTAGCCTCCTTGGTCAATGGAGTTCCTTCTGCTTCACACATTTTGCACTATGCGAAAGTTGTTCAAAAAAAAGCCATTCTCCGCAGACTCATCAATGCCGCTTCAGAAATTGTTGAAGCCGGCTATCGCGAAAGTGAAGATGTGGAAAAATTACTTGATGAAGCCGAACAAAAACTTTTTTCTGTTTCTCAAAAATATATCAAACAAGATTTCATTCCGATTCGTTCGATCTTGGAATCAGCTTTCAATCGGATCGATGAACTTCATCGCGATGGAAACAAATTTCGAGGAATCCCAACTGGCTTTGCAGACCTAGATGGCGTCTTGGCAGGACTTCAAAAATCAGATCTTATCATTCTTGCCGCTCGTCCTTCAGTTGGAAAAACATCGCTTGCACTTGATATTGCCAGACATGTTGCAGTGCGTGAAAATGCTGCTGTTGCCATGTTTTCATTGGAAATGGGTTCTGATCAATTAGTCGACCGTATGCTTGCAGCTGAAGCAAACGTTGATTTGTGGCGCCTGAGAACTGGCCGACTGACTAGCGAAGGACCAAATAATGATTTTCAACGTATTGGTGAAGCGATGGGCATTCTCTCGGAAGCAAAGATTTTTATTGATGATACTGCCAGTGCCAACATTATGGGAATGCGAACGATGGCACGCCGACTTCAAGCCGAACACAACCTAGGACTCATTGTTATCGACTACTTGCAGCTGATGGAAGGACGCGGCGGCGACAATCGCGTCCAAGAAATTTCTGAAATTTCCAGAGGTTTGAAAAACCTTGCTCGAGAATTAAACATACCGGTCTTGGCACTATCACAGCTTTCCCGTGCTGTTGAAGCTCGCTCTCCGCAAATTCCAAAACTTTCCGATCTTCGAGAATCTGGATCTATTGAGCAAGACGCTGATGTTGTGCTTTTCCTTTATCGAGAAGACCGTGAAAAACCTGATACGCCAAACAAGGGCATAGTCAAAATCATCATCTCCAAACATCGTAACGGTCCAGTTGGCGAAGTTAGCGCCTTCTTCCAAGAAAATTCCGCCTCATTCAGATCATTGGATAAAATACACACACAGAATTAAAAATTTTAAATTTTAAGTTTGAAATTTTAAATCAATATCAAATTTTAAATGAAAGAAAACAAGGGACAATATGATTTGGAAAACAGAACTGCAAAATTTAGCATTAAAGTAAGAAATAATGGAATTAAAATTCAGACATTTAAAATTCACTTTAAAATTAAAATTTTAAATTTAAAATTATTAACGCATGTATCCAAAAGCTTTTAGCAAACTTATAAAAAATATGAGCTCCCTTCCCTCAGTTGGTCCCAAGATGGCCGAGCGATTGGTTTTATTTCTTTTCAAACAAGACATGGAAAAACTGACTGACTTTGCGGAAAACATTTTGGAAATCAAAAATCTGAAAATTTGCAGCCGTTGTTTTAACATTGCCGAAGGAGAACTTTGTGAATTCTGCAAAGATCCTAAGCGTGACCAACACAGCATTTGCGTGGTTGAAGAACCGCTGGACATCATCTCCATTGAAAGAACAAGGTCATATGCTGGTCTTTATCATGTGCTTGGTGGCGTTATTCAAGTCGGCAATGCTGGTGAGGAACTGAAAATCAATGAACTACTTACTCGCGTAGAAAATGAAAAAATATCCGAAGTAATCCTAGCAACCAATCCAACTACCGAAGGAGATGCAACTGCGCTTTATCTCAAAAGAAAACTTCAAATACTAAACGCAAGCCTTACCGAATCCGGTGAATCAGACTTGCCTAAAGCAGAATTTAGCAAAGTGAAAGTCACCCGCCTCGGCCGCGGTCTTTCAACTGGCGCCGACCTTGAGTACGCCGACGAAATTACCTTATCTTCAGCCTTGACAAATCGAACGGAATTGCTATAATTCAAAGTCATTCAGTATGGGTGACGCAGCGCCAGGAAGATTTGGTTCTTTTTTTATTAATAGCAAAAAAATAAAAAGGATAGCAGCAGTATGTCAAAAAGCAGACAAGTCGTTTTTGAGCTCCTCGCCAAAGGTGAAATTTCTCATCTAAACAGCAAGGAAATCATTAGGCATTTTTTTCATCAGGAAAGAAGTGCTACTATTGTCACTAAGTTAATCATCCCTAGATTTGAAGGAAAAAGGCCAATAATAATCATTGGCAAAAAGGAAATCGGGGAAAATGACATACCTAAAAAAAGTGTCTACTTTTATCCTAGAGCACATTTCATTAAGTGTGTAAATTTAACAGCCAGCATGCTGTTTAGGATTTCAAACCGACACTTACCCGCTCCACTCAGGATGGTAAATTTATATGATGCTGCTAACCACCGCCAGATTGCTATCGGAGACAACATCGAAATAAAAATTAGCGATGTAACAGTCCCGCAAGCCAGAAACTCCAAAAAAATATTCGTTTACGAATACGAAGTCATCAAATTACGCTTTGGAGGCGGCGAAGTATTCATCGCTAAAGGAGAAGTTAGAATTTCTCCCTAAAAAACATTAAAGGCCGCCCATCAAAACATCGATGCGCGGCCTTTAAACTTTTTTCCAACAAAAAAGCCGACTCTCCCAAGAGCTCGGCCTTTTCTCTATCTCAAAGTGAGAAATTGTATACTTTATGTTTTGTGTTCCGTGTTCTATGTTCTGTGTTCTGTGTTCTATGCTCCATGCTCCAACTACGCAATCTTCTCAATCAAAACTTCGCTGTAGGTCTGTTTGTGACCAAATTTAACTTTGTATCGTTTCTTAGCTTTATGTTTGATTCCCCAAACTTTTGCATGTCGTCCTTGATCCACAACTGTCGCCTCAACTTTCGCGCCAGTTATGAAAGGAGCTCCAAGCTTTACAGCAGTCTCATCGCCAATAAAGAGAACTTCTTCGAAAGTTATTTTTGCTCCAGCTTCGCCTTCAAGTTTTTCAACCTTGACTTTGTCGCCTTCGGCCACTTTGTATTGCTTTCCGCCTGTTTTAATGATTGCCAACATGATCGTATATAAGATAATTGTTACTAAATAAGTATAGCCCAGGAAGGCAAACTTGTCAATAAATAGTCTTGTAACTCCTCACTGACCCCTTTAAGCACTTAAAATTTCCCGTATTTCATGATACAATCAAGCAATGAGAGGACAATTAAGCGATTTGCAAAGACAAAAACAAATAAATTCCAGACTTAAAAACGAGAATGCTATCCTACG
>CAISKQ010000026.1 GCA_903885965.1 uncultured bacterium | reverse complement strand
GTCACTAAAAAAAGTCACTGATGCACGACTTTTAAACACTTTAACCAATGAAGAACTTGTTATGCGGACGGAAATTTCAGATGAGGTCAAAAATATTTTAGAAAAATTGCATTTGTCATACTAATTCGGACAAGTCGGGATAAATTTTAATATCACGAGATTTGGGATATATTTTTCGTGATGTCCTAATAACAGAATCTGTTGTACAATCAATCTAGATACAAGAAAGAAATGCGCTGGTGCATTTCTTATAGTAGACATAATGATTTAATTGTAAAAAAATGAATTTAGGTCTACATTTGCTGATTCACTTCGTATTTGCAGTTCTGGCAGGACTCTTTGTTTGGCGACTTTGGCGCAAGCCGATGCCGTCTTTTTTGGGTGGTCTGCTCGGTGGATTTTTGATTGATTTTGACCATTTTATCGACTATTTCATCGCTTTTGGTTTCAAATTCAAGTTGGCATATTTCACTAACAGCTGTTACAGTCTGAAAGACGGCAAATTCTTCTATTTTTTTCACGGTTGGGAATATGTGGCAATTTTTTTAATTTTGAGTTTCGTTGTTAGAAAAAGCAAGAAATTGAAATCGATTTTTTTGGCATTGGCTCTCGGGCTTGGTTTTCATTTGATGGTGGACACCCTCATTAATGAAGGAATGCGCCCTGAGGGATATTCTATTTTGTATCGGGCTGTTAATAGTTTTAAGATTGAAAAGGTTGTGACTCCGCAGGATTATCAGCAATACTTGATTAGGAGACAAGAAGTTAATTTTTCAAAATAGTAAAATGAATTTCCAGAAACTGAAAGCTAACTTTTCCGAGCATAACAAGTTTGTAAAAAACAGCGCAGTTTTGTTTGCTGGCAGTTTGATTACAAGTCTATTGAACTACGTTTTTCATTTGGTGATAGGTAGGCAAGTGAGTGTGGCAGTTTATGGTCAAGCTGAGGCGCTCATTTCGCTCATTGTCATCATCTCGGTGCCTGCGGCGACATTGACAATGGTAGCGACGAAATATGGAGCAGCCTGTAAAGCAGATGGAAACAAGCAGGGAAGCCGAGAAATTTTGACCTATTTGAACAAAAAAGTTTTCAAATTTGGTTTGCCGATTTTCTTGGTAATGGTGCTGCTTACATCTATAATTGGAAAATTCTTGAATGTGACAAACAATCTCGCTTTGATTTTAGTTTGGATAGCTGTATTCATTTCGTTTTTCAATGCTGTCAACACTGGTCTTTTGAATGGTTGGCAAAAGTTCAAGCAGGTGAGTCTTTCAAGTGTTTATTTCACTATTGTTAAGTTGATTTCAGGTTTTATACTGGTTGCTTTTGGCTTTGCGCTTAATGGCATTATTGGCAGTTTGCTGCTTTCAACTATTGCTGCATATGCTTTGATTCTTTGGTATCTACGGGCATGCGTTACCAAAAGAACAAATAACAATGAAGCTCCTTGCAAAAAGACAATTGACTTTAAATCTCTCAGTCGCTATGCGGTCCCGGTTTTTGCTGGCAATATAGCAGTCACCATTTTAGGCTATGGCGACATGGTTCTAGCCAAGCACAATCTGAGTGAACTGGCAGCTGGACAATATGGCGCGCTGACTGTAACTTCCAAAGTCATTTTTTTTACCACTGGTGTCATTGCTGGCGTGCTTTTTTCTATGTCAGCTGAAAACAGTCACAAAGGAAATTCCTCGCTTCACATCCTTAAGGTTGCATTGCTTTTGGTGTTCGGCGCCTCGCTGTTTGCTACGATCATCTATTTTCTTTTCCCCATATTGATTTTGAGTGTGTTGTTTGGTAGCAAGTATCAAGACGTCGCACCATATCTGGGTTGGTTTGCGGTCGTCGTTACACTCTATTCGCTCTCTAACGTCATTTTTCAATATCTGCTCTCAATTCACAAGACCAAGGTTTCTTGGGCGCTGCTGGCAATTTCAACAGTTGCTTTGGTGGCCTTTGTTACTGGCGGAAAAAGCATCAACGCAATGCTGACCATTAATATCATTGCTCAAATAGCAGCGGTCATTGTTGGAAGCTTTTTTCTGCTGCGAAAAAAAGAAGCTAATTCTTTAAGATAGCATAAAAAAACTTCAGAAGTTAAAAAACAATTTACTTCTTTACTAATTTGTTTTATGGAGTAGAATCATTGTAATAGAAATAGATAGTTTTAATTGTTTTTGCGGTAAATTCTTTGTCAATTTAAAAAGAAAAGGAGTTCTGAAACATGAATAACCAAAAAATATTTGGAAAAAAGCCCTTTTTTATGCAACTGTTTCACCTGCTGGCGTGGTGACTAGGTTAGTTTATGGTGGTCAGGATTTGATTTATCCTGAAACTGGGAAAAATGGTAAGAAAAGAAAATGTGGAATCTTGACTGGTTTACCATATTTAGAAAGGCCACTTACTGGACGTTTTTCTGAAATGTCACAATATGGATGGTTGCAGGATGAGGTGCTTGATTTCAGTCGGGAGTCTGAAAATGTGGGTTCTTTTTTTGGACAAAACAAGCCAACAAAACTTTATCCTTGGCAATTGGAATACAAAATAACTGTTTCCATTAATCCAGACACCTGTTCCTTTGTTCTTGATTTGGATGTTATTAGAGTTGATGATGGAGTAGACTTGCCCGCCCCGATTAACCCTGGTTTCCAGCCATATTTTTGTGGTGACTCGTTTAATCCCTTGCGAAATATTATCTTGCCAAGGTTAATGATGAAGTGATTACTGATTTTTATGAAAAGGCAGTGATAGTTTCAAATGAAGGCGAGGTTCAAATCAGATCTGGAAATAACAGCTTGGCGATGAACGCGTCGGAATGTTCATGTCTGATTTTATGGAGTGACAGTTTCAGGAAGGACTACTTTTGTGTTAAACCAGCGCTGATGGAACCCTCATCTTTTGGTGATTACGAAGGTGGCGGAAGATTTCTCACGATTGGTGAGGAATTGAAAATGTCATTGAAACTGGAGCTTATTTTTTAGGAAAAAAATGACCTGTTTGCTCATTGAGCAGACAGGTCATTTTTCTTATTGGGTAAGATTTTTCGGAAAGTTGCGGAGCCTTTATTTGTTAATATTGATTAATATTTATTTAAAACAGCTATACGTGGCGGTTGCTAATGTGTGCTAAAATGAAGATAGTATGACATATTTTTTGAGGAGAAATTTTTATGAAAATTCCAAAGAAGACTAATGGTAAAAATAAGAAGCTAAGCTTAAGGGCACCAGGCCTTTTTGGTTTGCTGCGACGTTACGTCGGTATTATTGTTTTGCTGGTAGTGCTCACTATTATTGCCAATGCTCTGAGTGTTGCTGTGCCGAAAATAATTGCAGTTGCAATCGACACTTATGCGAATGGAAATTTTGTGATTGGGAAACTTATTATTGAGTTTTCTTCTGTTGCTGCGCTTATTTTTGTTTTCACATATTTGCAAAATATCGCCCAGGTTTTTGCTTCAGAAAGAGTGGCGCGCGATATGCGCAACGATATTATGGCAAAAATATCCGTGCAGCCTTTTTCATATATTGAAAGTGTCACACCAGCAAAACTTTTGACGAATTTGACTTCAGATGTTGATGCAGTGAAAACTTTCGTTTCAATGGCAATTTCCTCTTTAGTTGCGTCGGCCTTTCTGATTGTCGCTGTGTCTGTGTTGTTGCTGATGATGGATTGGAAGCTTGGGCTCATAGTGCTTGCAGTCATGCCATTTATTGGTGTCACTATTTTTTTCGTGTTGGGTAAGGTTCGAAAATTGTTCATAAAATCTCAAGAAGCCATTGATTGGCTGAATAAGGTTATTAGTGAAAGCATCTTAGGTGCGGCTCTTATTCGTTTGCTTGATTCACAAAACAGTGAATATGAAAAATTTTTGGCGGCAAACACTGAGGCTAAAAGAGTAAGCTTGAAGATTTTAGGTTTGTTTGCAAGTCTCGTGCCAATCATCACTTTTTTTACTAACATCGCAACGTTAGCAATCGTGATGTTTGGTGGACATTTTGTTATTGTCGGTGCAATGTCACTTGGAAACTTCACAGCCTTTAACAGTTATTTGGCTATTTTGATTTTTCCGATTCTAATCATCGGCTTTATGAGTAGCGTTATTGCACAAGCCCAAGCTTCTTATGGAAGAATTTTGCTGGTGCTTAATGCACCTATTGAGAAAAAGACTGGCGGTTTGAAAGCAACTTTGCGCGGGGATATTGAAGTGGAAAATGTGTCGATGCAATTTGGGGAAAAAACAGTGCTTAAAAATGTTTCCTTTTCTGTTAAAGCTGGCAGCAGGACTGCAATCATCGGCCCGACCGCTGCCGGCAAAACCCAGCTCCTGTATTTGCTTACGGGACTGCTGGCGCCGACTGCTGGCCGCATATATTTTGATGGCAAAGATATCAATGAATATGACAAAGAGAGTCTACATAGTCAGGTTGGTTTTGTTTTTCAAGACAGTGTGCTATTTAATCTTAGTTTACGAGAGAATATTGCTTTTAGTGACACTGTTAAGGACAAAAATCTTGAAAAAGCAATTGCCACAGCTGAACTCCGTAGTTATATTGACAAGCTGCCCCAGAAACTAGACACGATTGTTTCAGAACGAGGCACGAGTCTTTCGGGGGGACAAAAGCAGCGCATTATGCTTGCTCGCGCATTGGCGCTTAATCCAAAAGTTTTGCTTTTGGATGATTTTACTGCGCGCGTTGACACTAGCACGGAAGGAAAAATTTTAAGTAATATTGCCAAGAATTATTCTAAGCTTACGCTAATTTCAGTTACGCAAAAAATTTCCTCGATTGAGCACTGGGATCAAATTATTCTTTTGATGGAAGGGGAGTTGCTGGCAAAAGGCACGCATGAGCAGTTGATGATTTCATGTCCGGAGTATGTTCAAATTTATCAATCCCAGCGAAGTACTAATCAATATGAATAAATAGAATGAATTATTCTCTCACTAAAACAGATATTAAGAAGGAAAAAGAAAAAGGCGTACTTTTTACGGCTTGGCAACGGTTGGTGCCATTAATGGCGGAGGAGCGGAGCGCTGTGACAATTGCAATTATAGCAATCTTGGTCAGCAGTGGTGTGACACTTGTGGTGCCGATTATCATCGCGCATATTGTTGATGTTTATTTGGTCAATAAGGATTTTCAAGGAGTGCTGTCTTTTTCTAAAATACTCTTTGTGGTTTTTCTGGTGGGGCTTGTTTCTAATTATTTGCAAGTCAAAACAATGGGCGGAGTTGGCAGGCGTTTGCTTTTCAATTTACGCAACAAAATTTTTAACAAACTTCAGGAACTTCCCGTGGCTTTTTTTAATCAAAATAAGGCAGGTGACCTTATTTCTCGCATCAACAATGACACGGAAAAATTGAACCAATTCTTTGCTCAAGCGTTGATGCAATTTATTAGTAATATTATTCTGATTGTTGGTACGGGTATTTTTCTGCTTGTGATTGATTTTCAACTTGGTTTCATTGCGCTTGTGCCGGCAATTTTTGCTTTGATTGCAACTCAACTTCTTTCTCCTTGGGTCAAACGCACCAGCTTGAAGAGTCTTCGAACATTGGGCGGGATGAGCGGCGAAATTCAAGAGAGTATCAACAATTTCAAAGTGATTGTGGCATTTAATCGGCTTAATTATTTCAGGGATAAATTCAAGCAGGCGAATGAATCGAATTATGCCGCTTCTGTGTCGGCTGGAATTGCAAGCAATATATTCAATCCTATTTATGTGTTGGCATCGTCTCTGGCGCAACTTGTCGTCTTGGCGTATGGAATTTATTTGATTTCCGGCGGACGCTTTACGGTTGGACTTTTGATTGGATTTTTGCTTTATGTGAATAGCTTTTATAATCCGCTTAGACAACTTGCATCTGTTTGGCCGTCGCTGCAGCTTGCACTTGCAGGATTGGATCGTATTTCTGAAGTATTGGGGCTTGAATCTGATCTTGCACCAAAGCCAGACGAGACTGACTGTCCATTGGTTGAAACCGACAGCGTGTTAGAATTTAAAAATGTTTTTTTTCACTATACTGAAGGTAATGATGTTTTGAGGGATATTAATTTTAAACTTGAGGTTGGCAAAACTTATGCCTTGGTGGGACCAACTGGAGGCGGCAAAACCACTACTGCTTCTTTGATGGCGCGTCTTTATGATCCTAGCAGTGGCACAGTCTTACTGAAGGGCAAAGACATTCGATGCTGGACTCCGAGTGAGCGTGTTAAAAAAATTGGTTTCATTTTGCAAGAGCCGTTTCTTTTCACTGGCACAGTGCGAGAAAACATTTTGTATGGAAATGAGAAGTATGACCAACATAGCAATGAAGCATTGAAGGAAGTTTTAGAAAAAGCGCATCTGACAAAATTGCTCGAGCGTTTTTCTGAAGGCCTTGATACTCGCATCACTGTCGGAGGCGATGCTATCAGCTTGGGTCAAAAACAATTGATTGCTTTCATTCGGGCTTCGCTCCGGCGTCCGGACATTTTGATTTTGGATGAAGCAACTGCTAACATCGACACAGTCACCGAACAGTTGTTGGAAGAAATTTTAAACAAGTTGCCAAGGAAAACCACAAAAATTATTATTGCTCATCGGCTTAACACAATTGAAAATGCCGACGAAATTTTCTTCGTTAACGGTGGGCAGGTTACGCATGCCGGTTCAATGCACCAAGCTATGGATATGCTTTTGCATGGAGAGAGACAGAGTTAGACTTTGCAGGGTTTGGCGCACTGTTTCTGGCTGGGAAATTGTTCCCAGTATTTAAGTGTTTTTATGGCTTATTGAAGGCATGATTTGTAAGTGGTGAATATAGCTATTGACATTCTATGCTTTTGGATGTATAATATAGTGTTAGTGAATAGTAATAGTAAATTAACAAAATTTTTAGCATCATGATAAAAAAAGTTAAAAACTTTAGTTGTTGGGATGCTATGCGTCTCATTGGAGGAAGTATTTTCGGTTTAGATGTTTTATATCTAATCGTGAGTGGCGTTCCACAGTCTGGTGTTCATCTGAACATTTTGGTTGTGTTTGGTCTGATGAGTTTTTCTTTTCTTTTTTTATTTTTTTCAACAAAAAAAATTTGTTAAAATGAAAAATAATATTGAAAAAAAAATGGAGAGTTTTCTAAAAAATTCTCCGGTGGGAAAATTTATGGCAGAGTTTCTGCCATATGCTTTTGTGCTTGTTCTTGGTGCGATGCTCGCAGTAAGGTTCGCTTCACATTAAGGAGCTCAGGGCCCTGGTTAATCTATTATGATTAATCCAGGGCTTTTGAATTTTTTGGGCGCTTCGCAACCAAATGCGAGGCTTTTTTTATTGCAAAAATATGGTAATGCGCAAATTATGGTTTTCATGAACTAAATTAATAATTTTTACTTCGCTTGTTTACTTTTTAGGACACGCTCCTTGGTTGATAGCAATGACCAAGGGCTCAGAGAAGCTGTCGCTTCAATGGTCTAAAAAGCAAACAAACTCGTAAAAATTAAAACCATGAGTTACGCTTGGTCCTAAGAGTGTGCTAGTATTGTGTAATGAAAAAGAAAAAGCCTCTGTGGCAAGTTTATATTCTGAAGTGCGCAGACGAGACTTTTTACGCTGGGGTAACAACTGATTTGGAGCGGCGTGTTGAGGAACATAACAATTCTCCCTTGGGCGCAAAATATACCAGTGGTCGCAGGCCGGTTGAACTTGTTTATAGCCAAAGCTTTGCCGGCAGGTCGGAAGCCTCAAAAGAAGAAAGTCGAATCAAGAAATTGTCTCGAGGAGAGAAGTTGAAATTAATTCAGGGTTAACTTTTCTTTTTAGAAAGAAAAGTTACAAAAGAAAATCGCACCAGATGAAGATACTGTGGCAAAAACTGCGTTCTTCGCTAGAATTTACACTCCGCTCCTACGTCTGCTGACAGTCGCTACGTTTCAAAATTCTTTAACGCTCATCTCTTGTTTTTCGCCTACGTACTTCATATGGTGCAGGGAGGAATGCAGAATGCAATATAAATGTATGTGGATTTTATCATTAATTACTTTTCCTGGTGTAGTGACGCATGAGGCCAGTCATAAATTCTTTTGTGATTGGGCTGGTGTCAAAGTTCATGAAGTTTGTTATTTCCGTTTTGGAAATCCGGCAGGGTTTGTGTTGCATGAAAGTCCGCAAAAATTTTCGCAAAGTTTTTTCATCTCTGTTGGCCCGCTTATCTTGGGTACAATTTTTTCAGTGTTATTTTTCCTGCTTTTCAAACAGCATTCACACGAAATAAGTGGATATGTTTTTGCTTGGCTTGGACTATCAATTGCTTCGAATTGCTTTCCAAGCACTGGCGATGCCAAGTCTCTTTTGAGTGAAGTTGGCAGGCACTTTTGGCACAGCCCCTTGGCATTGCTTGGTTTTCCTGTTGCTCTTGTTATTTGGATTATCAATAAGCTCAACATTTTTTATTTCAACTATTTTTTTGCCCTCGGACTTTTCTGGTGGGTGGTGCGCTGGCTGTGATCTCTATTGTAGCTCTTAGGGACTAAGTCCCCAATTGGGGACTTAGTCCCTAAGAGCCTTATTTTGCTTAATAAGATGACCATTTAGAGCCAATTTTCGGCCCTTGACTTTTCCCATTTTTTGCCCTATAATCAGCTGAAACTGGAATTTGACAATTTATGAACCCTTAAAATAAGAAGGAGTAAAACTGCCATGACTACACCTGTGTATCCTGAGAAAAAAGCAGAAAGCCAAGTCTTTGTTGACTTGGGAAAGGTTGGCATTTTATTTGTTGCGGTTGCAACAGGATTAATATCAGCTCTTTTTTGTCTTTTTTATGCTTTCAGTAATGAAAGCACTGCATTAATTTTCGACGCTGGAATGAAGGCTTCCGCCCTCGTTTCCGCCTCGTTTTTTGGAGGTTGGTTCTTTCTAAAGAGAAATGAGCCAAAAGAGCAGAAAAAAGCCCTGGAGGAAAGAATACTGTCCGCTTTTGACGTAGTTGCTGATTGGATAGAGTCCAAGCAAAAATTATTACTCTGGATTCTGGGGCTTCTCCTTGTTTTGTTGATTTTTTCCCTTGAAAAATGGCAAGAGCAGTGTCTTTTTGATTGAACTCCTTGTCAAACATTCTGACGTTATTTCCCAAATTTTAAAAAGGAGGTGAAAAATGAAAAAACATCCAGACTACGCAGGGAAAATCATACTTTTCAGGAATTATGAGTATGTCGAAGTTGGGATGATTATGCGTTGGAGTAAGTTTTGCTTCATCCTCGCATTCCTATCCTTTTTTCTTGGTGCATCCCAGTGGTACTGGCTGGTAAGCTCCAATGTTGTCCTTGCTGTCATATTCTTTTCTGCAGGCATGACGATAATGGGTTTGTCGTTCGGCTTCATTGCATTTTTATTAAGGCGATCTTTTCGTAAGATTATTAAATTTTACGAAAACAAGATATTGCAGCAACGTTCATCGTCGATTGCATAATTTTTTTGTGAGCATGGCTAGTATGGCATGCTCACAAAAAAGTTTTAAAAGAAAATTTTTCAACACAAAGTTATCAAAATTGATGGCTTTTTTTGATGTCTAAATTTGATTGGCTTGTGAGGTTAAAAGGGATATAATGCGGATGTGTATTTTATTCTAAAATCTAAAATCTATTTATATCCTTATGCAAAATATATCCTTATTTTTGATTCTACTTTTCCTTGCAATTAATCTGTTGGCATTTTTAATTATGCTTTTAGACAAGAGCAAATCCAGGCGTAGTGGCGCTGAGAGAATTTCAGAGGGGATGTTATTTTTTCTGGCAACGGTTTTTGGTAGTGTTGGAGTCTTGGCTGGGATGTTTGTCTTTCGGCATAAGACGCAGAAATGGTATTTTTTGATTGGGATTCCGCTTTTGATTTTGCAAAATGTTTCACTGCTTTATTTGGTATATTTGCTATTGAATGGAAAAGTTTAGTGGTTAACTTTTCTTTACTTGTTTCTTGCCTTAGTTTGTGCCCGAAAGGTGAACTTCATAGGGTGCGGGATGAATTCAAATACTAAATACTGATTATGAAAAAACTACCCTGGCGGGTAGTTTTTTTTAATTCTGTCATCCTGAACTTGTTTCAGGATCTTCATTGCATTAGGTTTGGTGTGTTTAAATTCAGAATTCCAGATCCCTGCCTGCCGGCTTGTCTGCCGATAGGCAGGTAGGCAAGAAGTCCGGAATGACAAAGGCAAAAAGACTTTTTAAACAAATGTCAGCGCTGTTCCGGCTTTTCCGGCTCGTCCGGTTCGTCCGATGCGGTGAACATAGTCATCGTGTGTTGCTGGCACATCGAAGTTAATAACATGAGAAACATCTGGAATATCTAGTCCACGAGAAGCAACGTCAGTTGCCACAAGGATATCAACAATGTTTTCTTTGAAAAGTTTTAAAGCTCTTTGACGTTTAGCATGAGATTTGTCTCCATGAATTGATTCGGATTTTAGTCCGCGACCATGAAGGGCTCTGGAAAGTTTTTCAGCGCCGTGCTTGGTACGAGAAAAAATGAGAACTTTTTGGAAATCTGTTTTGACAAGCAAGTCATGCAAAACTTCGATTTTGTCTTCTCCTGGTTTGAGTCGGATGATATCTTGATTGATTTGCGCAGAAGTTGCCACTGTTCGAATGGAAACTTTTACTGGGTCGGTCAAGAAATTCTTGGTCAAGCTTTCAATTTCTGGTGAAAGGGTAGCTGAGAAAAATAAGGTTTGACGGGGTCCCTTAATCATAGATAGTAAGAGTTTGATATCATCAATAAATCCCATGTCTAGCATGCGGTCAGCTTCGTCTAGTACTACATTGTGAAATCCACTTAGGTGCAGGTTTTTGCGTTGGATTAAATCTTTGAGTCGGCCCGGAGTTCCAATCACAATATTGTGACGTGAACGCAAGCGCTGGATTTGAGGTCGGATGTTGGCACCTCCAACTACAACTACAGATTGAATGTTGAGTCCTTTGGCAAAAGCCCTAAATTCATCCTCGATTTGAATGGCTAATTCGCGAGTTGGCACAACCACGAGCAATTTTTCAGCAGGATTGCTGATAATTTTGTTGATCATCGGAATCAAAAAGGCGCCGGTTTTTCCAGTTCCAGTATTAGCCAAGCCAATCACATCTTTTCCTTCGAGACTCAAGGCAATTGTTTTGTCTTGAATTGGAGTTGGGTGTACAAATTTTCGATCAGCGATGTTTTTCTTCAATGCGTCGTGGATTTTAAACTCAGCAAAAGTTGTTTCTGGTACATACGGAGCTTGCGCTTCGATTGGCTGAGCTTTGTTGATGAATTTGTTGACATCAATATATGTGCCGGCAAATCTTTTTGATCTTCCTCCTCCGCCACCGCGGTTGAATTTATTGGTTGCACCACCTTGAAAACTAGCTCGTGTTCGCGGGGGACGTTTATTAACGTTTTTAAAGTCACTTCTTTGCATTGTATTTTATGAGAAAACAACTAAACTTTTGCGAACTAAGATGTAGCCGCATGGATTTAGTCACTTGCGCATTTTATGCATAAAAAATTAAAGGCTTTTATGCTTAGATACGCTGAGGAAAACAGAAGTGTTTCGATGCACTTTGCGTCTGGACCTTCCGGACCTGACAATAACCAAGGTATTAACATAAAAGTCAATTGTAATACGCTTTTGACAAGTTGTCAAGGGAACGGGACTCGCGATGTGCTAATTGTTCTATTTATTGTAGATGAGCTAGTTGTTGTTTCGCTTGACAGTTGGGCTGTTTTTGCTATGCTTTTGATACTAAAAAATTAGTATTATTGTTCTTATAATCATAAATAATCACAAACCTTCTAAAAAGAAAAAATTATGCCACAGCCATCGCCTTATTCTGGAAACGAAGCTGTTTTAGCGCTTGCGAAGTTAATTGAGGGCTTAACAGCAACTCAAATAAAGGAGTTAGTTTGGGAGGCGAGAATTGAGCTTGCTAAAGATATCAGAATTGAGCTTAAAAAAATTTTTGATAACAGGGTTGCAGAAATTCGAGCCAGTGGATGTTCGGAGAAGATTATCGCAAGTTATCTTGAGAAGAAAACAGACAGGGTTAAGTCTATGGCAGCCCAGTGTATTCATTGGAAAAAAGAAATCCCAGAGAACCCATTTATTTTTAAGCCTGATGGGGAGATTAACCATCTTGAGTGGTGCGATCTTTGTGGATGGTAAAGGGGGGTTTAATGAAAAAGCAAAAGCAGATCTTTTTGGATCTGCTTTTATATTTTTCTAATTCCTAAGAGCTAGTTTGCCATCTAACTGGGGACTGTTGCCAATTCCCTTTAAAAATAAATTCATAAAATCATTGCAAACACCCCATTTTTACTGTATAATTAGGATATAAACAGCTTAATTACACTTAAAAAATATGGTTGAGCAAGAAAACAAAACTATCAGTTGGTT
>CAISKQ010000025.1 GCA_903885965.1 uncultured bacterium | reverse complement strand
GTCACTAAAAAAAGTCACTGATGCACGACTTTTAAACACTTTAACCAATGAAGAACTTGTTATGCGGACGGAAATTTCAGATGAGGTCAAAAATATTTTAGAAAAATTGCATTTGTCATACTAATTCGGACAAGTCGGGATTCCGATTTTTTTAATTTTCAATAACAATTTATTATTAATCACTAGTTGAACTTCGCCCACCCAAAGATATCACCAAAGTTAGAAATAATAACCTGAATAATGTTGGCTTTTTTGGCCGGAGTTAGCATGGCAAAATTATCCGAAACTGATTCATTACCAGAGGCGTCAACTGATTTTACCTTGAAACTGTAAACTGTGCCGGATTTAAATACAGTAATAACAGCGATGTGATTAACCGTCAAGTTATCAGCGATTTTTAACTCTTTTTCTTCCCCATTTTGGCCCTCCTTATAGATAACAGAAGTGGAAGATTGCTCATTCGTCTTCCAAGAAATAATTGTTTGAACAGTGTCAGACTGACTCAATGCGCTGTCTGTTTTGACGTTTTCAATTGTCGGTGGGGTCACGTCTTTGCTAGTAGTGAAATTAGGAGCATCAATTTTTGATTGGACACCCTGTTCATCATTAACAGAAATCGAAACAGCAAAGGTGGTACCCTGTTTAAGGTTAATTAAATCCACCTTGTGATCGATAGTCAGATTTACTGATCCCTGAGAACCGGTTGATTGCTTATCATCAGTATCAATGTAAGTCACATTTGAACTAGTAGGAACATTAGTTCTAAAGGAAACTGTCGCATTGTGTTCATCCACATTATCAATCGAAATGTTAGTAATTTTGGCTGGAGATTTTGGCTGGAAAGTTTGGTCGGAAGAAGCATACAACTTTAAGTTTTTGTCCTGACCCCTGACACGATAATGATAAATCACCCCCCAATCAAGACCAGTAAGATCAATGGAATGACTACTGGTTAAGTTATTAGATTCCTTTTTGTCTCCATAAACATCAGAGAGACCATACTCCACAATAGAGCTGGTTGGATTGGAGGTATTCCAAGAGATAGTTGCTTGCCCAATGTCAGTTGATTGAGCACTAATAGAAGAAATTGATGAAGGAGAGGCAGTATTGAAAGATGATTCAGATGATTCTGCAATGTTGCCTAACACATCAACCGAGGTTGCTTTAAACAAATATTTCGTAGAAGGAACAAGGCCTGTAACTATAACCATATGTGAAGTTATATAATTATCCTTACTGGAATTCACTAAGTCGTTTCCGAAAGTAATCCCATAATTAGAATCCAGTCCATAGCGCACACTACTGCTACCCTTCTGATCAGTGTCCCAAGTTATCGTAGCGCTTTCACCAGTCGTACTGGCAACCTTAACATTACTAATGACCAGTGGCGCAGCGCTGTTTATAAGATCACCAACTCCACTGCCACCAGTGCCAGAAGCGGTGTAATTTTTTTCTTTGGTAGTAAAATTCTGTTCATCTGATTTGATTTCTGTTCCATTATTATCTATACAATCAACTACGTAGAAATATTTGGAAGAGAAAATCAATCCCATGATTTGCATGCTATGAGTCTGAGTGAAGATATTTTTTTCTTCCACAACTGGCACCGCACTATCATATTGACCAGTGATTGCTCCATACTTAATAAAGCAATTAGCCTGTTGATCAGTTTTAAAGGAAATCACAGCTACAGTATCATTCAGTACTGATGGATTTTGATCTGCAAAAGTTATTTTAGAAAGAGGATCATGTTGAAATTGCATATCTTTCTGAGTGATAAATTCATGCTGACTACTTATAGATTCATTCCCATTAATATCCTTGCTAGTTACCTTGAAGAAATATTTTGTGTCCGCAGTTAACCCGGTAAGAATGACGAAATGATTGCGATCATACAAGCCTATTTCCTGACTATCCTTGTATGGTCCGCTGCTTTTTTCACCATAAGAGACCTTTGAGGTTGCCGGCTCGTCTGTTAACCAAGTCAGCACAACGCTGTTTTGACTTGTTACCGGACTATCAATTGCGGAGATAACTGGTGGGTCATTATCTGCTGTTGTGAGTAGCTCATAAAAGTTTCCACCGTTATTATCAATGGCAACATTGCCCGTGCCATCAACTGATTTGACTGAAAAATAATATCTAGTGTCATTCAGCAGGGGTTGATCATTATAGGAATTAATAGTCACGCTGTGATTATATGGCGCCAATCCTCCGACCAAATCAGGCGTTCCAAACTCCTTCGGCGCATCAAGTTGTCCATTGGAAATACTTGGTGAGTAAATAACAGAACTTGAAGAATTGGTCGTGGTTTTCCAGTCAATAGTCGCCTGATTATTTGAAATATTTGGAACGGTGACAGAAGAAATTGCAGGACCCGGCAAGGTTTCAAGTCGAAAATCGACAATGTTATTAGCTCCCGGATTATCTTTATCGACTTGCCCCAAATTTCCAACCACATCGCGAGATTTAACCCTAATGAAATATACTGTTCCGGGAGAAAGACCGGTCAGAATAATTTTATGACTCATAGTCATCGAACCAATGCCCCTTTCGGGCAAATATGTGCTATCCATTGAATAACCAACGCTTGAATCGGAAAGCTCATCCGTGGTCCAGCTAACCGCAGCTGTTGTGGTACTTGCATCAGTAATTGAGACTCCACTAATATTTGGAGCAGTGGTGTCGGTTGCGCCCTGCCCGTTCGGTTGATCCTGAATGACGGCTGAATACTGAGAAACGTCGCCATGAGAATCGCGATTTCTGATTTTATAGGAATAAGTTTTAGCGCCATCGAGACCAGTATCTAAATAATAATTAAGCGTTGAATTTGAAATATTTGTCAGTAAACTAAAATCGCTTTGAGTGTTATCTTTACGATAAACTTCATATTGGGGGCTGCCAGAACCTGACCGAGAAGGAGAAATAGCATCCCAGGCAATAAATTCTTGATACAAATTATCCTGAGAACGAGAAGTGTCATAATACATGATATTTCCTGGTTTTTCCGGTGTACTGGCAACCGAGTCAGTGTAGTTGCCATATTTATCTTGAATTCGAAGATAGACTCTAGCAGGGTCATCTGTCAAAACTGGACTAGGTGTATAAGTATTAGCAAATGCTTCCAAGCTAGCACCGGCAAAGTTTGAATTCTGAGAAACTGTCATCTGATAAGTTGAATCATCAGTTGGCGTCTGAATAATGACCTGATTTGCAAAAATAGAATGATCAATAGAGAGAGGAACCGCAGCAAGTACTGGATTTTTCGTATCTAGTAAATAGTCAGCCGCGGTCACTATTTGAGTTGAAGCTCCGTAAGTTGCAACCAGTCTAACTTTGGCAGTCGTAGAAAAATATTGAGGATTATCTTGTTTAGCATTCCAAGTAATTTGTTTACCATTTCCACTCGAAATATTTGCCCCAGTATCACCAGTCACACTGGCTGCAGTAATCCAAGTTGCACCGTTCCAATATTGCAAAACTGTATTCGTTGAAGCTTGAATACTATTTTGAATCGCCCAATCATAAGTCACTATAACTTTTCCCAGAGTAGCGTCTTGAATTGACTGACTAACTGCGACATTAGCAAGCGCCAATGTGCTGAGATTAAAGTTTGAAGTTGCGAGGGTAGTTATATTATTAGCAGCTTCATTATCATTAACTGTGACTCTAACTTTAGCATTTGAAAGATTAGTTGTAACCCCTAATTGGGCCTGCGCATTCCAACTTATCGAATAATTCAAAAACGAACCAATAAGCACTTTATTATCGATTTTTCCATCAAAATTAGTGTCCGTAATTTGTCCACCAAAAGGCGCTGAGTTGTAGGCATAATAAACGCTTGAAATGTCTTGCCAGCTCGAACCGCCATCCAAGGAATATTGAAAAGAAGGGGTAACGAAATTCGGTGTAAAAAATCCTGAAGAAGTATCGGCATCTTTGATAGCGTAACTAAATGTCACCTTGTCGCCTGGATTTGTTTGCGTAGCGCTGACACTTTGAATTTGTGGCGGCACATTAACCACATAGGTCAAAGTGGTGTCAGTCAAAACAGGCGTACCAACCGTGTCACTTGTTTCCAACCAAACAACATATTGCACCCACTGATCATTACCTCCGATGCCATGGATCGCGTTAGCATTTTCACCTGCAGGATTGGTTTGATAATAATCGCTGCCAAAGTCTGTATCACTTCTGGTAGCCGCACAATTTGTCGGTCCGCACCAACCACTGCCATTGGCCCAATTTGGATTTCCGCCATTGTCCGGAGCTGTACGAACTTGAAATTTGACATTCGTGCCACTTGGCGTATTTTCACTCCATTGAATTTTAGCCAGCAAATTAGCTGGGTCTTGCGTATTATACGGCGAACTGACAATTTTTTGAGGAGTAGTTGGAAAATATGAATATGGAATCATTACATCCGCAACCCCGGGCTCATTCAAATCATCATAAGAAAAACTGACCCGATATTGGATATTTTTCTTATCTCCCAAAAAAGCCAAACTTTGTCCATTTGTGATAGTGGTCCAGTTTCCAGAATTTGTCCAAGTTCCATCTGGCGAATCCGTGTCTCCCGCTCGCACATCCATCACAACTGAAGAATTTGTTGGTCGCGGACTTGTGCCAGTTGCCAAGGCAACTTCCGTCCAAGAAATTGCGCCAAACGAAACCTTAAAGCCATAGGCTTTGACTGGCGAAGTCCACTGCGAAGAATTGGCATATGCCTGCGCATTTTGAGCCGAAAAAAACAAAAACACACTGCCAAAAAACAAAGCAGTTAAAAATGTTTTTAATTTTAATTTTTGTTTCAACATTTTGCTATTTTCTGAAATCCAACTTAATCATGAATACAGCGCACAGGTTGTCCATTTGCTCGCTCCGAGCCTCCGTCGCAACTACCATCAGGTTTTGCATTTGGGTAAACTCCACCATCATAGAAGAAAACATTACAAGCAGCCCAATCTTTATCCCAACCTGAACTAAGACTACTAGACCAATAATAACCAAAGAAAGTTGCTAATTGGATTGCACCGTTCGTTGATACCCGCTTTCCAGACCGTAAAATTTTCAACTGTGAACTATAGAAAGAAGCGGCATTTGTGACATTGGCAGCGGTTATATAAGTTTGCCATTCCGTTATGGTTGGCAAGCGGAAACCAGGAGGACAAGGATTATTGATGCCACCCAACCCCTGCCAAAGACTTAGATTTTTAGGGCTGCGCCAATCGCCACTAGCTAAGATAAAATTTGAATTTCCAGGCGTATCAGTATTGCTAAGTATTGAAGTCGTGCCATTCACAGGAGTTCCAATGGAAACATCCCAACCAGCTATTAGCTGATGTCCATCACTAGCCCTACCCCACTGATAAAGGCTACCATAAGCCAAGTAATCGTCTATGGAAACTGCCTTCCTGGAAGCACCAAGATTACGATCAAGCCAACATCTCCCATCCTCGGCAACGATTTCGCCATAAACTAAACCGCCAAAAGCGCAAATTGTTCCACAAGTAGTGTTTGTTGTGCAAGGAGAAATGCAGGCTGAATTCAAACAGATATTGCTAACGCATTCTTGATTGGTTGAGCATATCATCCCATCACTTTTCTGAGCATAAATTGCGCCAGCATTTCCAGCACCCTTGACGAAGGTTTTGGTTTTAGCACCAGCGTTAAAATCACTATCCGTGGTAATCACCGAAGAATCATTAATTCTGGCTAATTTCACTTCTCCGCCGCTAGTGTCAACATTAGCATCCTTGGAAAAAAATTTGCTCCAACTGCTTTGATCAGAAGTGTGATTAGCTTTTGCGTTGAGATCAGCTCCACCCGACCAATCCGTCTGAATCCAACCAAAAGTGGCGCCTTTAATTTTTGAAATTCCGAAAATTTGAAATCCGATTGCCACAATCAAAAGCGAAATTCCCACCAATATCCAGTGATTTTTCTGCATTTGGAATTTCTTTTTTTCTACTTTTTTTATTGTCTGCTTTCTGCCAGTTTTCTTTTTTCGCAAAACAAATTTCTTCGAAAAATGCACAGCAAAAAAAGTCAGTTTCTTTTTCAATTTTGCAATATTTTCTTTGAAAGTTTTTTGTTTTTTTTTCCTGACTGTTTTTTTGCTTTTTTTATTTCCCAATGGCATATATTTTCCCTGTTTTATTGCTTTAAATGCTCACAAACATCCAAACACTTTTGCGGGTGTTTGAATAATAACATTTTAGCATAAAATAGCTTTTAAGAAAAGGATAATTTGCCTTATTTTTTCAGCTGCAAAGCAACCAAAAATATATAGTAAATTTAGCAATTTTTATCTCCCGAATTTTAAACGCAAATTCAAAAAAAAGACCCGCAAAAATTGCGAGTCAAAATAAATCAAGAACTAGTCAGCATTTTCGCATTCCCTCTCCGCACTTTGCGCAGTGCGTAGGCAAAAGACGATTGATGAGCGTCAAGAAAATTTCAAGCGAGCTTTTTCAGCAGAAAAAGTGCAGCGGGAATTTTTAGCGAAGAGTGAAGTCTTTGCCCCAGCAACAAGCACGTGCGGGATTTCTTTTGTAACTTTTCTATTAAAAGAAAAGTTAATTAATAAACTTTTTTCATATAAAAGAATATTAGATCCAACCCTTAACTTCCAACCCAACCCTGGCCGCTTCCCTTTGCGCTTCTTGCTTAGAATTGCCTTCGCCCTCAGCCACAAGATCGCTACCCAAAAACACACCAACAACAAAATGCTTGTCATGATCTGGTCCCCATTCTTTCATCACCCGATAAGACGGTGTCAGCTTATTGTTTTCCTGAGCTTTTTCCTGGAAATAACTTTTTGGGTCAAGATATAATTTTTTTTCAAGAATTTCTTTCAAATTTACCACGACTTTTGAAAGCACGAACTCTTTTGCTGCATCGTAACCTTGGTCAAGGTAAACCGCTCCAATGATTGCTTCCAATGCATTGGCTAGCAAATATTGCCTGGCTCGCCCAACATCCTTAGCTTCTCCTCGACTCATCATTAAATATTTTTCAACGCCAATTTCCTGCGCTACTTTTGCCAACATTTCACCATTAACCAAAGCCGACCGCCAACTTGTGAGTTCTCCTTCTGGATTGGAAAATTTTGCATACAAATATTCCGTCACAATAAGTTCCAACACGGCATCACCTAAAAACTCCAATCTTTCGTTGTGATTAAGCTCATAGCTGCGATTTTCATTAAGATAACTGCGGTGCGTGACCGCTTGTTGAAGCAAAGAAATTTCCTTAAAAGAAACCCCGATTTTTTTAGCTAAAGACTGAACCATTTGTATAAAAATAACAAATGCCAAATATCAAATACCAAGCAAAATAAAATCCGCAAATGACAACTTACAAATTTTTATGAATTTGAATTTTGTAATTTGAGATTTGTTTGGAATTTGTTCATCAGCTGATGAATTTTGTAATTTGTAATTTAAAAAATAACTTATTATTCAACAACTTCTTTTTCCTCTTTTTCTTTTTCTTCCACAACTTCAGCAATAGAAACCCTCTCTTTATCTTTTTTACTCGTGTCATCTTTCATTGGTTCTCCCATTTCGCGATAAATGGTTCCAAGCACGCCATTGACAAATCTTGCGCTACTGTCGCCACCAAAAGCCTTGGCAAGTTCAATTGCTTCATTGATTGCAACCTTTGGAGGAACTTCGTCATAATTTCCATGCATAAGCTCAAAAATTCCAAGCCGCAAAATATTTCGATCAATAATCGTCACCTGCTCAAGTGGCCATTCTGGAGCGCACTTTTCAATGAGCATATCAATACTATCTCGATTTTCAAGTGTGCCAGCTATCAAGGCTTGCGTAAAAGCACACTCCTCCATTCCTGGAGCAAATTCAGCAACATTGTGATCAATAATTTCCTCAATATTTTCATCTTTGCAGCCTTGAAAATCCCATTCAAAAAGAGCTTGCATTGCTACTGAACGTTGAAGATGTCGATTCGCCATGTTTGTTCCAGCCCTTTTATTTGTTTACAGATACAAAACCAACTTCAAAGTTAATATCTATAGCAAATAAAAAAACCTGATTATTCTTTTGAAAAGGGCTGGACTACAAACATGAGCGTCCCGCACCAATTCTTTCAAAAATTTTATTTTTATTTAAAACAAAGCCAGAGGCGATTCCCGTGCAGTAAAATTCAAAATAACATTAATTGAACTTGGGAATTTGGTGCTGGGGCGCCATCAAAATATTATTACTTCTTCTTAGAAACCTTTTTAAGAGTATCGATAACTTCAATGCCTTTGTAAGTTCCACAGGTTTGGCAAACTCGATGAGCAAGCTTAGCACCTCCGCATTTTGGGCAAGTCTGCGTTTTGATAGGCTCGATAGCGAAGCGATCACGTTTTGCATCTCGGCGTTGTTTAGTGTGTCGTTGTTTTGGTACTGACATAAAATTACATTGCTAAATTGTTACATTGTTAAATGGTCAAATAGTTTGTTTCCACATGCCAACCTTCTCCCATATAATCATTGACTAGCTTAACACGGATTTTTATTTCTAGCAAGCCTTGCCACATTGTCGCATTGCTATACTGTTACATTGTTAAATTGCTGAATTATACCAACTTAACTTAATTAGTTGTAGTTTACTATCCCGGAGCTAAGCTCCGAATCGGAGCTTAGCTCCGTCCCAATATAACACTGATTTAGTTAATTCGGTATTATTTCATCAATTTGCCAAATTATCGTCATTATTATTTTTTCAAAACAATGTAGCAATGTAACAATGTATCAATGTAACATCCTCTTGACCGGCTTAAAAGATTTGCGATGAATCAGGCAAGGTCCATGCTCAAGCAAAGCCTGCATATGAACCTTGGTGCCATAACCCATGTGTTTCTCCATTCCATATTGCGGATACAAAATTGCAAATTCTTTCATCATGCGGTCCCTAGTCACTTTGGCCACAATCGAGGCGGCTGAAATCGATTTGACTAATTTGTCACCCCCAATCACCGCATATTGCTCCATTGAAAGATTCGGAATTACCTTGTTGCCATCGACCAAAATAATACATCCTCTGTCATTCCGGACCTGATCCGGAATCTGCGTAGATCCTGAAACAAGTTCAGGATGACATGAATTGTTATTTGAATTTTGATTATTGATTATTGTTTGGTTTTTGTTTTTTGTTTCTTGAAATTTACTTGCCCTAAGCAAGTCTTGGATCGCTTTTTTCATCGCTAAAAAACTGGCTTCCAGAATATTAATCCGGTCAATTGTTTCATGATCGCAAAGTCCGAGACCAACATAAAAATGCTCCCCAATGAAATCGAAAATTTCTTCACGTTGTTTTTCGGAAAGTTTTTTGGAATCGCGGATCAAATCCCACCTCTTGTCATTCCGGACTTGATCCGGAATCCAGGAATTTAACTCACCAGTACTCATAGATCTTGAATCCTGCTTACCACCGGGCAGACAGGCAAGTTCAGGATGACAATAAGGATATTTCAACATCGCCGCACAAGCCACCACAGGCCCGCAAAGCGGCCCACGACCAACCTCGTCAGTGCCAATAACATGCGTAAAACCCTGACTGGCAAAATCTTTTTCCAAAATAAAGGTTGAGGTTTCCATAAGGTTAGTATAAGGTATTTTGTAAAATGTATAAAGCGGTATGTGAAAAGCATAAGAATATGCTAAATCCCGCATATGCCAAAATTAGCATATCTAAATATGAGAAAGGCTAAAATAGCATTTCTAAGCTGTTTTTTTGTTCATGATTTTTTGAGCCAACTGGAAAAAACTTGACTTTTTTTTCTAGTTTGGTGTAAAATGTAGGATATAAGTATTTAAGCTATTTTGATTAAATTTATGCTAAAAAAACGCTACCTGCAAGAAAAAATTGAAAAAGACTTGAAGCAAAAAATGGTCTTCATTGGGGGACCACGCCAAGTTGGCAAGACTACCCTTTCTCGCTTAATCGGTAAAGAGGCTTATCAGAATTTTTCCTATTTAAACTGGGACAATCCCAACGACCGCAAGGAAATATTGGCTAGCAAATTTGAGCCTGACACCCAATTGATTATTTTTGATGAAATTCACAAATATCGAAAATGGAAAAATTACACCAAAGGACAATTCGACAAGTTCAAAGAGGCTTTCGCTATTTTAGTCACAGGCAGTGCCCGTTTGGATATCTATCAAAAAGGTGGCGACTCTCTGATGGGCCGATATTATTATTTCCGCCTACATCCATTTTCTCAAGCTGAAGTTTTGAGAGTCAAAAATAAAATTGAACCTTTCCAAAAATTGATTTTCGATTCACAAAAAAAATCTCAAACCGAATTCAAAAAACTTTTAGCCTTCGGAGGATTTCCTGAACCCTTTTTCAGCCAAGACGCCGAAACTCTTCGCCGTTGGCATAACCAAAGAATGGAACGTCTTGTCAAAGATGATATTCGAGACATCGAAACAATTCGCGATTTGTCAGCCCTGCAAATTCTCGTCGACCTACTGCCAGCAAAAGTTGGCTCACTTTTGTCACTCAATTCTCTTCGCGAAGATTTGCTGGTTGCACATGGTACAGTCACGCTGTGGATGGATATTTTGGAAAAATTTTATTATCATTTCAGAATTTATCCTTTTTCTGCCAGCACCATCAAGTCGCTTCGCAAGGAATCAAAAATGTATCTTTGGGATTGGTCGCAAGTGCCAGATGAGAACGCCAAACTGGAAAACATTGTTGCTTCACATTTACTCAAGCTTTGCCATTTTCTTCATGATGCAAATGGCCACAAGGCGGAACTTTTTTATTTGAGAGATAATGAGCAACGCGAAGTTGATTTTTTGGTGACGGTTGACAAAAAGCCTTGGCTGGCAGTTGAGGTGAAAAATTCCGATCAAAAAGTTTCCAAAAACTTGCTATATTTCGACAGGAAACTAAATATTCCTTTTAAATATCAACTTGTCAATTTGCCGGACATTGATTTTCTGCAAAAAGATGTCCGAGTGATGAGTATCGATAAATTTTTGAGTGGGTTGATTTAAAAAAGCATTACAGAAAAACTAAGCTTGCAAAAGCTTGGTTTTTTGTTGCTTGAAAACCTTGGTCAAAAAATCGCAATTGCAATAAAATATCTTTGTAAATTATTATATTACAAATTAACCAGTTTGGTCGCCAAAAATGGCATTTCTTTTTCAAAAAAGTTTTGCACTTCTTTCCAAGTTGCTTTAAAAAAGATTTCTGGTGACGGATCAGCCTGAGCGTCTTTAAAATAAACCAGACTTTTCAAAATATGATTAAAATCATGAGCTACACTTGGATATTGCACACGAAGTCTTTTAAGCGTTTTCTCTAAAGGCTCCAAATTTTGCACGCACCAAAAAAGATCAAAAAAATCCCGCTTGCGTCCACGCTGAGAAATGGCAATAACTTTCATCACAGCGATATCTAGTGGATCCAAAACTTTCACGAAGCCATATTGAGCGGTTTTTTGTTTGGGAATAAAAAACGGATAAGCAATAAAACTTATCTTAGCTCCAAAAAGTTCGCCATAAATCGTACCTTCCTCCTGGATTGTCGTTTTCCAATTTTTGTTTCCCAAAAAATTTGCCAGCAGTTTATTTGCATTGAAATCTTTTTGTGGCAGAAAAAAATCCAAGTCAACCGATTTTCGATTGCCTGTATGGAGTGCCAACGCTGTGCCACCTGCCAAATACCACGGCAATTTACCTAGCCAAACTTGCTTCGACAAAAAATCAAAGGCTTGTTTTGTTGCCTTTGGCATAGTTTCAAAGTGCCAAGCTATTTTTGATTGAGAACCAGTTTCCATAAATTTTTTGATCTTGGACGCAGTGACCGCGAATTAGTTACAACTTTCTTTAATAGTTTTTTATCGTAAAAATTCCAGAGCCATTTAACCTCTTTATCATTACCCAAATCCAAAACTCGCTCAATCACATATTGGGCGTTTTTTTCTAGGTCTATTTTTTTAGGGTCAGTGTCCCAAAAGAGAGCTTGTCTAAGTTTCATATACCCTCATTATAGCACACCAAAGCCACCAAGACAAGCCAAAAAAAATTAAAAAATCAACAGCAACATTGCAACCACACGCATATGGCATAAATTGCAATGTTTGGCAAAAATTGGCTTTTTCAGAGCAAATTCCAAAAATAATTTTGGCTTATTTTAGGGATTTTTTGACATTTTTGGGTGCGAAAACTTGACAAAAGTTCTAAAGTGTGCAATGCTCAAGTTTAAGTCGCTTGACAATCAATTTGTTTGACGCTCTGCTTTTTGCTGACCGTATTTTCATTGGAACGAAATTCGCTCCCGTGGAAATGCGGTCATGGTGAACGCAGGAATTTAGACATCAATCACAAACAACGAAAACAACCAGGAGCATAAAATGACCGCCAAAGACAAAAGAACAATCATCATTGCAGTTATTGCAATTCTTGTTTCACTTGCCGGCTTCGCAATAGTTTCTATCAAAAACAACGACTACGAAAAAAATGAGTCCAAGAAGATAGCGTATCATGATCCAGGATTAGACAGCCTATGGCAAGCAAAACATTTACAGATACAAAAGACAAATTTGGAAATTTTGTTATTCACGTCAAAGGCAAGGCATCGATAGCGAAAATCTATAGCTACGATCGTACAACAGTAATACCAAGTCTGGAATCAAAAACCGCCACCTTTGTTGATGGACATACTGCTCTTGCTTTCAACGATTCCACAGTTGTTTTCCTCGGGGGATTAAAAGCTTCTAAACACCCAATTGGATACACAGAGGGTTGCTGGATTTTCATTGGTGCGCAGAACAATAAAGGAGAATGGAAAAGAATTGCCACCCTTTATTTCGAAAATCCCTTTTAGGCGGCAAAGTGGCCAAAAAACGCAACAAAAGATGTTTTAAAAAGTTTGCAAAATAGCAGCGCTGTTTATTATTAACAGTGCTGCTTTTCAATTTGCCAACAGGTTGCATAAAAAAATTTATTTCAATTGACAGTACAAAATAAAATATTCTCAATATCGGTTTCTGCTCCATGATAAGCCATTTTTTGTCCCCTATTATTCATGAAAAAATTAAGTCAAAAAACACTTGACAAAGTTAGACAAATCTGCTATGATGAAATTTCAGTTTTTTTGACAATCAATTTGTTTAACAACCTGCTTTTACTGACCGTATTTTTGTCGGAACGAACTTCGCTCCTGCCAAAATGCGGTCATGGTGATCGCAGGAATGCAAACAACAATAAAATGGGAGAACGTTATGAGTAACAATAATGAATACAGGAACGCGGTACGGGAAGTTGAGCGCGAAGGCTACTGGACACTTGGCAGAGCCATACCAGCAACCCTTGTCCTTTTACTGCTATCATATGGGCTTGGCTTTTTAGTCACCGGTGGTGACCTGGCAATCTACAAATTCTGGGCACCAAAACAGGAGCAGGTTCGCAGAGAAGTCTTTGAGCAGACCAAGTCATATCGGCAAGGCATGATTCAAGAACTGCAGAATATGCAGTTTGATTATGTCAAGGCTGCCCCTGAGCATCAGGCCGCTTTAGCATCTATCATCCTGCATCGGGCTGCTGACGTACCCGCAGACGCCTTGACTCATGATCTGAATGCGTTCATTCAGAAACTGAAGCAAGACCAGTCAGCATCACGGTAATATCAACCATCAATCCTAAAACAATAAGGGAGGCAAAGGTGAAGAAATGTTACTCTTGGATGACCATCATAGCTGTCTGTTTCATGTTCGTGCTGTCGTCTTGTGAAAGCAAAAAAAGTAGTGACGATATCCAGCGTGAGCAACAGGAGAAAATCCTTGAGGAAGGTACTGCCCAAACTGGAATGCCAGCCATCAAGAATTTTCGGGAAAAGAAGATCCTGAAAGACATTCTTGAACTCCGTGATCAGAACGGGCTTGTGACGTATACATATATTGTCAGCGAAGTTACCGGCAAACTGATTTTCCTCGGAGAAACAATTGGCTATGGTATTCCATATGCGACGCAGTACACTAAT
>CAISKQ010000024.1 GCA_903885965.1 uncultured bacterium | reverse complement strand
GCGGTCGGTCTCCATAGTGATTTTCATACACCACTATTGTAGACATTATCCGCAATCTAAGCGAGTGACCCTCTTTCGGGGGTCATTCTGCGTTAGAAACCGAAACCCATTTGAGGGGTCATTCTGTATTGGACAAGACTAGTCCTTGATTAATTTTGATTTTTTGCTAAACTAAGAACATGTAGCGAATTAATCGCTTTTTAATTTTAATTACAAAAAACATGCAGCACCCAAAAAAAGAAAGAACATTTGTTATCCTCAAGCCGGATGCAATTCAAAGAAATTTTATTGGAGAAATTATCTCACGTTTTGAAAGAACTGGGCTGAAAATTACCGCGATGAAATTGCTTGTGCCGAAGCCTGAGCAGTGCTGGACTCACTATAACAAGGATGAAGCATGGTTTGCTTCAAAAGGTGAGAGAATCGTAAAGGGTCGCCAAGAAAACAACATGCCCGTGGAAAAAGAAGCAATTGAATATGGTCGTGATATCATTGGTCAATTAGTAACTTTCATGACCTGTGGCCCTGTGCTCGCTATGGTTATTGAGGGAAATCAAGCTGTTGGAATCGTAACTAAACTTGTCGGTGGAACTGAACCTTTGACATCAGACATTGGAACAATTCGTGGAGATTTAACTTTGGATTCCTATGACCTTGCCGGAATTGATGGTCGCGCAGTTAGGAATTTGATTCATTGCTCAGATAAACCCGAGGAAGCTGAAAGAGAAATCAAGATTTGGTTTGCCGAGGATGAGATTATTAATTATCGCTCGATTTCTGAACAGATGCTTTATGACATTAATCTTGATGGGATACTGGAATAATTTTTCTAGTGTTTCTAGATTAATAAAACGCAAAAAACCGACTGGAGAATGGTCGGTTTTTTTGTTTTGCTATTTTCCAGGAAGGTTGGTATCCTTAGTTTAAATTGAATATTCTTTTTTAAAATAAAATTTGTTCCGATTTCGTATGTATAAGGTAATGAACATGGAGTTCAGTTTGGTTCGTTTAATGTTTGAGTCGAAGAAGAGATTATATGAAAAACTGGCTAAGAAAGATTCTAGTTGTCATTTTTGAGCTCGTGATTATCGCGGGTGTTCTTTGGTTTATTGCTGAAAAAAGAGGCATTCACAGTCTTGCAAAAATTGCTCCGGCGCTTGAAGAAAAAATGCAGCAAGTTGTCGCGCAGCCATTTCCTAAATTAGAGCAGTCGGTGGTTAAGACATTTTCCTGGAACTATAAGGGTGTTAAATATGAACTACCGCTAACTTTGTATCAATCAGTCTATACCTATTATCAAAAGCAGCCAAAATCTTATGCATATAGCGGAACAATTCCGCCAGATTGGGAAGATGGTTACTATGGAATGTTTCTGAAGGCTAATGAAAATGATTTAACAATTTCGCAGCTTGCAGCAAATTTGCAATCGCTTGGAGAAAAGCATAAATTAAGCAGTGACCAAATTGTGGAACTTACTCTGGCTTTCGTGCAAGCAATTGCCTATGATGATGCAAAAGCCAGTAATATTCTAACTGGAATAGGCAGCGAAACAATGCTTTATCCATATGAAACTCTTTTTGAGCAACAAGGTGTCTGCAGCGACAAGAGTTTATTGGCGGTTTCAATTCTGAGAAAGCTTGGTTATGGTGTTGCTATTTTCACTTATGAACAAGACAATCACATGGCCATTGGTGTGCAGTGTCCGAAGAGCTACTCAACATATGGTAGTGGTTACTGTTATGGGGAAACTACAAGTGTTGGGAATAAGATTGGTATCATTCCTCAGTTTGATGCTCAGAGCAACAAAACCGTGGATATCAAGGAACTTGCAAATTTTGATCAAAATCAACAGCAGGAAAATAATCTTCGAGACCTCGGACAAGTAAAAATATATCAAAGCACTATTGGAAAAGAGTATGATGGTGTTGTGGAAACAAAAAAAGTTGAAAACGAGGTTGTTCAATTGAAAGCAAAAATGAAAACATATATTACTCAACTTGGAAAACAGAAAATAGATGTTACGCAAGAACTGTCTGACCTTAAAAAACAAAAAGATAACCTGGACCAGCTCAAAAATGATCAGAATTTTGAGAAGTTTAACGTAGGCGTAGAAAAATATAACAATTCAATTGAAAAATATAAACAAGATTTGAAATCATACAATAATGTTATCACGCTTTACAATCAAGCGGTGGCAAGGTATAACTCATTAATCAAGCAGTGATATGTTTATATTAAGCCACGAAATTGAAGATATGGGTATTGTCAAGAAAATAACGCTTAACAGCGAGAAAATTGAATATACCGTCCGCAAACACCGCACCGCAAAAAGGCTTAAATTGGCCATTTATTGCGACGGAAATTGCGTGGTGACTTTGCCTTGGCGCATGGGCTTTTTGAGCGCGGATGAATTTATCCGCAAAAATGGCGAGTGGGTTCTGGAAAAAATGAAGGCTATGAAGAAAATTGGCCGAAACAGCCTCTTTGCCCGTCATGACCATGTGGAGTATCTTAAACTTAAGGAACATGCTCGCGAAATGGTTGCTAAACGCTTGGAAAAATTCAATGCGGTTTATGGTTTTGATTATAAGGGTGTAGCAATCCGCAATCAAAAAACCCGCTGGGGAAGTTGCTCATCCAAAGGTAACCTTAATTTCAACTACAAAATTCTGCTTTTGCCTCAACGTCACGCTGACTATATTATCGTCCATGAGCTCTGCCACCTGAAAGAATTCAATCATTCCAAGCGCTTTTGGAATCTCGTGGCTCAAACAATCCCAGAATACGAGAAGATTGTGGAACAGCTCAGAGTTTTGTAGGAATTAGGTGGTAGGTTGTAGGAAATATTTTTTTGATTTTTCTAAAAATAAAATAGTCTCAGAAAACGCATCTGTTGGTGGGTTTTTCTGTTTTATATGGTATAATTAAAAGATAATAATTGAAAAATTAAACATTATGCGAAAAATATTTTTAGACATCGAAACTTTGCCGGCAGGCGAGGACAAGTTGGAAATTTTGCAAAAACTCTACGACAAGAAAGTTGCCAAACAGGGCGGTGAAAAAGGTGAATGCGAAACTTTCGAAGCTTTTGTCGGGGCGACCAATTTTGACGGCGCTTTCGGGCGAATTTTGTGCATTGGTTTTGCGATTGATGATGGCGCGCCGGAAACGCTTTATCACGAAAATGATGAACGCCAAACGCTGAAACGTTTTTGGGAAATTGTCGATTCCATTAGTTCACCTTCGCGGGGTGGTTATGGCGGGCCAGATTATGGTGTGCAATTTGTTGGTCACAACGTGATGGATTTTGATTTGCGCTTCATTTATCAACGCTCGATTGTGCTGGATGTTAAACCTGCCTATGAACTCAATTTTGCGCGTTATCGAAATTATCCTATTTTTGACACGATGCGCGAGTGGGCAAAATGGAGCAATAGCTCAATTGGCCTTGAAAAACTTGCCTTGGCGCTGGACATTCCATCACCAAAAGATGAAGGAATTGATGGCAGCCAAGTGGCGCAGTTTTTTGCCGATGGAAAAGTCAATGACATTTTGGAATATTGTAAGCGAGATGTTGAGACGACCAGAGCGGTGTATCGCAAGATGACTTTTGAAAAAATAGAAAATAAACTTTTTTAACAATTTAGGTTTTAGGATTGATGTTATTGAAAGAAAATTAACATTGGTTGCGTAAACCTAAACTACGTATATGAAACAAATCAAGGAGAAGATGGTAACAATTAAGGACAGGGGAATTGAACTCGAACGAGAAATTCGCGAAAAAACTTTAGGATATATTCTCACAAGTTTTGGACTCGTTGCTGGTTTGGCTTGGAACGAGGCAATCAAAGCTTTTATTGAAAGATTTTTTTCCGATCCTCGAAATGGTTTGCAAGCAAAATTCCTCTACGCTATCGCTGTGACGGTCGTGGTAGTGATAATGTCATTGTACTTGTCCAGAATTTTCAAAGTTGAAAAGAAGGAGAAGGAGATTGTGAAAAAAGAAGAAAAAGAAGTTACCAAAAAAAAGAAATAAACAAAGATTATGCCAGCAGAAAAGATAGAAACTGACTTGATTGACTATTCAAGCTGGTCACTTATAAAAGATATTGGAAAATTTTTAAAGCCATATAGATGGCGTTTTTTGGTTGCGTCGTTGCTTCGGCTTGTTAGTGATATTTCAAATCTATATATTGCTTATGGCTTTGCCTTGATTATAACTTTTTTCAGCAAATATAGTGCAGGGCAATCGTTGGAATACTTCTGGAGGATTATTCTTCTGATGGTTATTGCGTACTTCGTGAATCATTCCTTGAGATTTTCTGCAAAATATATTGGTTATCGGATTGCGGAAAAAGTTTCGCTCGACAGTCAGTTTGAGATGGTCAAACATCTTTCCTTGCTTGATGTTGCTTGGCATGAAAAAGGAAATGTTGGTAATAAGATGAAGAGAATTCAGAAAGGCGGAGATGGCTTGAGTCGGATTTTACAAATGTGGATTAATAGCTTTATTCAAATTGGTGTTAACTTCATTGGAATGATTTTCATTTTGAGCCATATTGATAGACTCATTGGTTTTGTGATGGTTGTTTATTTGGACTGCTAGTTCTCTTTAATGGCTATTTTAATGCGCTGGCAACCTCAGTTGAAGAACTTTCTGAAGCCACGCAGGATTTGATTGTTTGTAAATATGGCATCGCTCGCATGCAGCGAACCCTAAACGAGCCAATTTTAATTGAAGATGACAAGGGAAAGATAGATTTGCCAAAAGATTGGAAAAAAATAACCATCGATAATTTGTCTTTTGCTTATGGAGAAAAACAAATACTTAATAATGTTTCTTTTGAAATCAAGCGCGGCGAGCGAGTTGGGGTTGTGGGTCTTTCTGGGGCTGGCAAATCGACTTTGATGAAATTGCTACTCAAAGAAAATGAAAGTTATGAAGGGGAAATTCTTTTTGATGATATCCCTTTGCGGAAAATAAAAAAGCGATCATATTTCAAACAGGTTGGTGTGGTTTTGCAAGATACGGAAGTTTTCAATTTTACGCTACGCGAAAACATTACCATTGCTAATTGGAGAAAGCATGATGAAAAAGAATTAGAAAAAGCGCTCAACATTGCGCACGTGACTGATTTTGTCAGCAAACTTCCTTTGGGTTTGGAAACATTCATTGGTGAAAAGGGCATTAAGCTTTCCGGCGGCGAGCGTCAAAGACTTGGCATTGCCAGGGCGGTTTTCAAGCAACCGGAAATCTTATTTTTAGATGAAGCTACTTCGCATTTGGACTTGGAATCAGAAGAAAAAATCAAAGATTCGCTTCACAAATTTCTCAAAAAAGTCACAGCTGTGGTTATTGCGCACCGCTTGACTACTATTCGCGAAATGGACAAAATTCTTGTGATTGAAAAAGGCCGCATCATTGAGTCTGGCAGTTTCAATGAGCTCTATGCCTCCAAGGGCAGACTTTATGAGCTTTGGGAGATGCAGAAGTTTTAGTAAAATTTGGCAAGTTATACCGAATTAACTAAATCAGTGTTATATTGGGACGGAGCTAAGCTCCGATTCGGAGCTTAGCTCCGGGATAGTAAACTACAACTAATTAAGTTAAGTTGGTATTATTTCGATTTTGACTCTTTTTAATACTGACAAATACTTTGATACTCGAAAGTATCAAAGTATTTGTCAGTATTTCTGGGTTTGTTTTTTTTGTTTTGCTTTTTCACCACTACCATACTACTTCATATAGTAGTATGTTTTTTTAGGTTAAAATAGTTTAATTGCAACAGAATGACCTGCATTGCTTGCATTTTGAGGGAAAATGGGTGATACTGAACTATGAAATATTTTGTTAGTTGAGGTAGATTTATGTGGAATTAATTTGATGTTGTCCAGTGGTAGCAGGGCGTTGAGATATTTTTTATGGCACAAAAAGATTTTAATAGACAACAAAGTAAAGCTCGGCTCAAGCAATTGGTCGGGGTCGCGGTATATTCCCGAGGAGTGGGTTATTATCGAAACAATTTAGTTGGGCGACTTTCGCCGCAACTTTTGCAGGGAGGAACAATAAAGCTCTCGGCTTTTGTGATGGGCTCTGATGAATATGAAACGACTGCAGTTTTTGATTTTAAAGAAAATAGTTTCCAAAAATTCATTTGCAGTTGTCCCTATGATTGGGGGGATTGCAAGCACGCCGTGGCGTTGGCGCTCAAATTTTTGGATTTTTATGCACAATTTCTGGAGGAAGAAAATATTGTTGAAAATGAAGGCGAAGATTTTGGAGGCAGTTTAGTTTTGTGGCTGAAAAAAAATGCGCAAAACAAAACACAAAACTGGGAAGATGTAGAATATTATGCGGATGAGGATGAGGAGATAGCTGAAGAATATGCGCCAAGAAGCAAGGGTAAAATCAAAATCAAAGATGCGGAAATTGTGACCTCAAAAAAACAAGAAAACAATGAAATTGCAGATTTGAAAGCTCGGCTCAAGTCCATTGGAATTGACGCAGAAAATATTCCAGATTTTGTGCTGAAAGAGCTGGAGAAAAAAGTCTCCGTTGGGAGTTTGCAGCTTGGCGCGCAGGCAAAGCCAGTGGAAAAATCAATGGTGGTTGAAAATCTTGGCGAACGTTTTTTGAAAAAATATTGTTTAATCTTAAAAATGGGATACTATCCTTGTATGGAGTTGCATGAAAAAAACAAACCAAGTGAAAACTATTGGGCAGTCAGTGCTAGAGACATTCTTCATCGTGAAAAAAATCGACTCACGCCAAAACAAGCAGAACTTTTGCTGGCGTTGAAAGAAATTTCGTCTTGGTATGAGCAAGATAATATTGATTGGGCAAAGTTACTGACTTTGGCGAAAGAGGCGGAGATTAGTTTTTTTCTGGACAAAAAGATTCCCCAAAACCGTTTGAGTTTTAAAATGAGTGATCAAAAACTTAAGGCGAATTTATTTTTAAAAAAGCGTGATTTTTGGCAAGGTACGGAAAACAATGAGCAGTTAGCAGTCATTTTTAGTCTGGACAGCAAAATATTTTCAAATAAAAATTTAAAAATATTTTTGCAAAAAAATTCCTTAGTGTTGCTGGATAATTTTCAATTGCAAATTATTGTAATACCAGTGGCGGTAATGGATTTGGTTGCTCGCATTGTGAAAAAAAAGAGTTATTATCAAATTACTGAAGCAGATTATGGACTAAAAACAGAAGAAACTAGCTTAATAGATACGGAAATAATTAAACTTAATGAAATTATTAAAAATATAAAAGAAATTTTTAAACTGAAAATGGATTTGCCTACACAATTTGAAATTAAACAGTTTAAAAAAATTGGACCGGCAATTGTGGTTGACTATGATAATACGGAAGCCCATTTGCAATTGCGAGCCACTATGGACTATGGTTTTGCTAAGTTTGATGTCGCGCAAATAGTTTATAAATCAATGCGAGGTGGCAAGCTTAGTTTTCGAAAAAAATATTTTCCAGGACGCGAAAAATATCATTTGGAAATTGTGGGCAACAAAATCAACTATGCGGAAATAGTTCCGAAAGCTGAGGTGGCTTTATTTCGAAAATTTGCGCAAGTTGAGAGTTTGGGTTTTTCAAGAACTGTTCATTGTGTAAAAAAAGGAATCAAGCAAATCGAAAAATTTCAAAGTGAAAATTGGGCAAATGTGAAAGCTCTTGGTTATCCCTTGGGATATCTTCGGGATGATTTTGATTTTGTGGAAGAAAATTTCAAGGTTGATTATGATGTTTCTTTTGATAAAGCCAATGACTGGTTTGAATTCGATGTGGCCTGCTATTGCGGGGAAAATAATATCACGCTCGAAGATTTGCAAAAATATATTAAAAATAAACAGCAATTTTTAAAACTGGCTGACGGACGAATTTTAAAGATTACTAATCGTGCTGAGTTGGAAAAATTTGTGCGGATGCTGGAAAGTTTTTATCAACGAGAAGGTCAAAAATTTGAAGGTAAACTTTTTCATGCTCCGGAATTGGAGGACGTTTTAACTGGGTCAGCTTATTATAGCGGAAAAATTTCGAAAAGCTTTAAAAGTTTCATGAACGAAGCACAGGCTGGCAAACCAGTGGAGAAAATTAACATTCCTGCTAAAATTAGAAAACCCCTGCGTGATTATCAAAAAGAAGGGCTTGATTGGTTTTACTTTTTACGGAAATATCGCTTTGGTGGGATTTTGGCTGATGATATGGGGCTAGGAAAAACACTGCAAGCTTTGAGTTTGATTGAAATGAACAAGGTTAAAAACAAACCTTCCATCGTGATTTGCCCAAAAACCTTGTTGTTTAATTGGGAAGAAGAAGCTTTGAAATTTTTTCCAGCGATGAAAGCCCTGGTCATTAGTGGTAATCCAGCAGAAAGACAAGGGCAACTTAAAACTGTGAAAAAATTTGATTTAGTAATTACTTCTTATCCTTCAGTCAAAAAAGACCAACTGGAATATGACAAACTGAAATTCAATTACTGTTTTTTGGATGAAGCCCAATATATTAAAAATCATAAAACCCAAAATGCTAAAGCGGTCAGAAAAATCAACGCTGATTATCGTTTGGCCCTGACGGGAACGCCTCTGGAAAATTCGGTGTCGGAAATTTGGTCGCTGTTTGAATATCTCATGCCAGGCTTTTTAGGAACCCAGCACGCTTTTGCGGAAAAATTTGAAAGACCAATTATGAAAGAGGCAGATAGCGCTGCCCTGGAAGCCCTGCGCAAAAAAACAGCTTGCTTTATTTTGCGTCGCACGAAGGAGAAAGTGTTGAAAGAATTGCCAGCGAAAGTTCAACAAGTTTCGCATTGTCAACTAGGCAGTGAGCAAAATATTTTGTATCAAGAAATCTTAAAAAATGTGAAAAATAATTTGGCCGAAGTGGTGGCGGAAAAAGGTTTTGCTAAATCGCAAATTCATATTTTGGCAGGATTGACGAAATTGCGTCAAGTTTGCAATCATCCAGTGTTGCTTTTGAAAGATAAGAATCATGAAAAATATGCTTCGGCAAAGTTGGAATTATTTTTGGAATTGGTTGGTGGGATTGTTTCAGCTGGTAAAAAAGTTTTAGTGTTTAGTCAGTTTACGCAGATGCTGGATATTTTAGCTAAAGAACTTGAGACCCAGGCTATAAAATATCATTATTTATCTGGCAAAACCAATAATCGCAAAGAATTGGTCAATGATTTTAATAGTAATGAAAAGATTCCTGTTTTTTTAATTAGTTTAAAAGCTGGTGGCACAGGGCTGAATTTGACTTCGGCGGATAATGTGATTATTTTTGATCCTTGGTGGAATCCTAGCGTTGAAAATCAAGCTATCGACCGAGCTCATCGTATCGGTCAAAAAAAATCAGTCAATGTTTATCGTTTGATTGTTAAGGGCACTATTGAAGAAAAAATTGTGGCCCTTCAAAACAAGAAAAAATCGCTTTTTGACAACATGATTGGCGAAAGCAATGACCTTTTTAAAAAATTAACTTGGTCAGACGTGAAAGAATTGTTTCAATAAATTAATCTTCTTAAAACATTGTTCAAACTAAAAATCCCCAGCCTTACGGCAGGGGATTTTTAAAATTGCTTGAAAAAGAAAAGGTTGTTATTTGCTTTCAGTCTTCATGCACTTGGTGCAAATCTTTGCTTTTTTTCCGTCAATTTTCTTTGATTGAATATTGATTGAAAACTTTCTTTTTGAGGCGATGTTTGAATGGCTTCGGGAATTTCCAGCTGTTGTTCCGCGACCGCAAACGCTACATACTCTACTCATATTCATGTAACACATAACATGCAACATGTAACATGCAAATTTCTTGCAATATGTTATATGTTTTATGCTATATGGGATTTGATTTATTACAGGATTTATTGTATCATGGCTATTGAGTTTTGACAACCCCTGAAAGGGGAATTGTTGAATTATCAGTCAGTTTACGTTTTTACTTGTAGCTTTGCCCGCCTGCAACGATATTGCATTTCGGGCAGACAGTTTATTCGTAGATTTGTGGGTACTATGACTTGTAATCCGTAGAAAACACATAAAATATATATATTATGGACATAAATTCAATTGTTTTAATCGCTTTCTATATTATCATCCTGATTTACTCAATCATTATCCATGAAGTCATGCACGGATATGTGGCTCTTTGGTTGGGCGATTCAACAGCAAAATATGCCGATAGACTTAATTTTAATCCGCTAAATCACATTGACCCGGTAGGTTCGATTATGGTTCCTTTAATTATGCTTGCAACTTCTGGTTTTCATTATGCTTTCGGTTGGGCAAAGCCAGTTCCATATAATCCGTTTAATTTGAAAGACCAAAAATGGGGTCCGATGCTAGTAGCGCTTGGTGGTCCTGGCTCAAATATCGCTTTGGCTCTTGTAGCTGCAATTATTGGAAAAATGATAGCTTTGCCAGCAGCAATCAAGGTTGACATCATTTTTAGCGTTGCGGGCGGCAATTGGACTCAACTTTCAACCTTCGTGGCTGGTTCAATTAGTGCTATCTTTTTTACTTTGATGGTTATTGTGATTTTTTGGAATGTGCTGTTGGCGTTTTTCAATTTAATTCCTTTCCCGCCTTTAGATGGCTCAAAAATTCTGTTTACCTTTTTTCCAGTTAAAATGGAAACAATGATAATGCTTGAACAATACGGTTTTATGCTTCTTTTGCTTTTTGTCTTCATTTTTTCGACCCCGCTAGGAGTTTTCTTGAATACTATGCTAAATTTGTTTTTTAGTATCACGATTTAGGCAGTTGCGTGGATTAAAAGTGCAAAAACCTGCCTTGAAATTCTTGTGAATAAAAAAAAGAGGTTTCAGCTTGACTGATACCCCTCTTGTTTCCTGGTGTTATTCTTTAATCAATGGTTCTCGTTTTTCTTGTTCGAGAATTGTCCAATCAATTTCAATGGCGAAATTTGGAGGTTCAGAGCTTAATGTGAAACTACTAGTCTTGAAATCTTGCTTTTGGTGAAATACGCTCCCAGCGGTTTCTTCTTTGCGAGAATGAATATCGCCATTGAAATCATTCCTTATGGGAAAGCCTTCACTGTAAGCCTCGAATAAATCTTCCATTGTTGCTGCCATGGGTTCTTCTTGAAGGAGGTTCACTACCATTTTTCAGAGATTTATGATTGTTGGAATTCTTTAAGGAAATATAAAATGAAAAAATCAATTTTTAAGGATCCAAGTTTTCCTTGCTTTACTAATATATAGTAAAAAGAATTAATAGTTTGGCATATTTTGGAAAATAAGTCAACTCCTACGCCTTAGTTTCCTTATTGCCCTGTTTGACACTTTTCCAAATCTTGTGTAGAATACTTTTGCTAGTTTACTAGCCGTTTTTTGTTTAACAAGAACGTCATTTGAGGCTCATTTCGTTCTGGATGAGATTTCAAAATGGCTCTTGTGTTTTTCAGCCATAGGCTGATCCGCCTTGGGCGGAAATTAACCATTGTATAAATAAATCCGAAAGAGTATGCCAACAATAAATCAGCTAGTGAAGAGAGGACGCACATCGTCAACCAAGAAATCAAAGTCACCAGCAATGATGACAATTTTTAACACACTTCAAAATAGACCAAAGCAAACAGCTAGTCCTTTTAAGCGTGGAGTTTGTATTAAAGTAAGCACAACCACTCCAAAGAAACCGAACTCAGCGCTTCGAAAAATCGCTCGTGTTCGTTTGACAAACGGAATGGAAGTAACAGCCTACATCCCAGGAGTTGGACACAACTTGCAAGAACATTCAATCGTGATGATTCGCGGAGGAAGAGTGAAAGATCTTCCAGGTGTGCGCTATCACATTGTGCGTGGAGTTTTGGATAGCGCCGGTGTTGACAAGCGAAACCAAGGACGCAGTAAATATGGTGCAAAACGACCAAAGGCAAAGACAGAATAATTATATTTAACAGATTAACACTGATATAAAACTGATAAACACTGATCACGGATATCCGTGCTCCGTAAAAATCCGTCAAGGATCTGTTAAAATCAGTATAAAAAAATATGGCACGAAGAAAAAGAGTATATAAAAAACAATGGAAGGCTGATTCACGTTATGGAAATGTTCTGGTTGGTCGTTTCATTGGAAAAATTTTGCAAGATGGCAAAAGAAGTATCGCTGAAAAGGTTATCTATGAATCCTTTGATATTATTCATGAGAGAACTAAAAAAGGTGGACTTAATGTTTTCGAACAAGCTATCAAAAATGTTTCTCCTCTTTTGGAACTTAAATCAAAAAGAGTTGGTGGTGCAAACTATCAAGTTCCGATTCAAGTTTCAGGTGAACGTCGCCAAACATTGGCAGTTCGTTGGATTTTGACAGCATGTCGAGCGAAGAAGGGCAAGAAAATGGCTGAAAAAATGGCGGATGAATTCATTGATGCTTCAAATAAAGTTGGAAGCGCTATGAAAAAACGCGATGATACTCACCGCATGGCTGAAGCTAACAAGGCTTTCGCACATTTCGCCTAACCCTACAAATGTACAAATTTTTACAAATCTACAAATATACAAAATTAAAAAGTGTATTTGTAGATTTGTAGTTTATTTGTAAATTCGTGGGTAGTACAATTGTTTTAAAGTAATTAAATTAAATAAAAAATTTGTATGTCAGAAGAATCAGAAATTTCCAAATTAAGAAACATTGGTATTATAGCGCACATTGACGGTGGAAAAACTACAACTACTGAGCGTATTTTGTTTTATACTGGAATTACTCATAAAATCGGAGAAGTTCATGAAGGTGCCGCCACTATGGACTGGATGGAACAAGAACAAGAGCGTGGAATCACAATCACTTCAGCTGCAACCAAATGTTCCTGGAAAGGTCATCCGATTAATATCATTGACACCCCTGGACATGTTGACTTTACGGTAGAGGTTGAGCGTTCGCTACGTGTGCTTGATGGCGCTGTAGTTATTTTCGATGGAAAAGAAGGTGTTGAGCCACAATCAGAAACAGTTTGGCGACAAGCTGATAAATATCATGTGCCTCGTATTTGTTTTGTTAATAAAATTGACAAAGAAGGCGCTGATTTTGATTACGTACTTAATTCAATTTGGAATCGCTTGACTCCAAATGCATTGGCCCTTCAAATGCCAATCGGAGAACGCAATGAATTTTCCGGAGTAGTTGATTTGATGAAAATGAAAGCTTACACTTTTGAAGGTGAAATGGGAATTAAGGTTGTGGAAAGTGAAATTCCAGCAGAACTTGTTGAAAAAGCTCAAGCTTGGAGAGAAAAAATGATTGAGAAAATTTCTGAAACAGATGACTGCCTCACTGAAAAATATTTAAATGGTGAAGAAATTTCAGTTGATGAACTTAAAGCTGCTCTTCGCGCAGGTGTAATTGCTGCTAAGCTCGTGCCGGTTTTCACTGGAACAGCGCTTCGCAACAAAGGAGTTCAATTAGTTTTGGACGCTGTTGTTGACTATCTTCCATCTCCATTGGACATTCCTCCAGTAACTGGAATCAATCCAAAAAATGGAGAAGAAATTGCTCGCGCCGCTGATGACAACGAACCATTTTCAGCCTTGGCTTTTAAAGTTGCAACTGACCCGTTTGTGGGACAACTGACTTTCTTCCGCGTTTATTCTGGAACATTGAAAGCTGGTTCATATGTTATCAATGCAACTAATGGTCAGAAAGAAAGAATCGGACGAATTCTTCAGATGCATGCAAATCACCGAGAAGAAATTGACGAAATTAGAGCTGGTGGAATCGGAGCTTTAGTGGGACTTAAAAACACTACAACAGGAGATACACTTTGCGATGAAACTAATCAAATTCAATTGGAGAACATTGTTTTCCCCGAACCAGTTATTGACATTGCAGTAGAACCAAAAACAAAGGCTGATCAAGAAAAAATGGGACTTGCACTTCGTAAACTTGCCGGAGAAGATCCAACGCTCCGACTTCGAACTGATGAAGAAAGTGGACAAACAATTATTTCCGGAATGGGTGAACTTCATCTTGATATTATTATTGATCGTATGAAAAGAGAATTCGGAGTTGAAGCTAACATCGGTCAGCCGCAAGTTGCTTATCGCGAAACAATTAAAGGCGAAGCTCAAGCTGAAGGAAAATATATCAAACAATCTGGAGGACGTGGACAATACGGACATTGTTGGCTCAGAGTTAAACCACAAGAAGAGAAAGGCAAGGGCTATGAATTTTTTGATGAAATTAAAGGTGGTGTTATTCCTCAAGAATATATCAAACCAATCAACATGGGAGCTAAGGAGGCTTTGGAGAATGGTGTGCTTGCTGGATATCCAATGGTTGATGTAATGGTAACTTTGTACGACGGATCATATCATGAAGTTGACTCCAATGAATCTGCTTTCAAAATTGCCGGATCAATGGCTGTGCAAGAAGCAGTTAAACGAGCTGACCCAGTTATCCTTGAACCTATTATGAAAGTTGTTGTGACTTGCCCGGAACAATTCATGGGAGACGTTGTGGGTGATATCAATTCTCGTCGTGGAATGATCAAAGAAATTAATGATCGTGGAGAGGGAAATGCACGCGTGAAAGAAATTGAAGCTGATGTGCCTTTGGCTAGTATGTTTGGTTATGTTACTCAGCTTCGAAGCATGACTCAGGGACGCGCCAGTTCTGTGATGGAATTTGGTCACTATAATGAAGTTCCAAAGAACGTTGCTGATGCGATTATTGCGAAGAAATAGTTTCCGATGCGAAACTAAGAATGAAATACGAATCTACGAAATTAAAAAACAGCCTGCGGGCTGTTTTTTGGTGGGGGAAAATAAAATATGCTAAATCCCGCATATGCTGGATTTAGCATATTTGGTTTGGTTGAGTTGATTTTTTAGGCCAAACTGCTATACTGAAATTAGAAAAAACATATGAGTAAACAAGAAATAAAAGAAAAAGTTCGCCAGGCGATTGAAAATGCCTCATTCAAAAATGACATCCAGAAAGTGTCACTTTTCGGCTCGTATCTTCATGGCACAGCCAAAGATGACAGCGACGTTGATGTGTTGGTTGAATTCACGCCAGAGTCCCACATTGGCCTTTTTGAATATGTTGAAATTCAAAATGCAATTGGAGATCGGATTCAAAAAAAAGTTGATTTGCTTACTCCTGAGGGCTTGAGCAAATTTTTTCGCGACGAAGTAATTAATGAAGCCGAACTCATTTATGAAAAATGACAGGAATTATTTGGAACACATAATGGAAGCTATCGGCAAGATAGAAAAGTACGCAAAACTTGTCGCTGATTTTGATGATTTTTCAAGAAACGAACTTGTTTTTGATGCCATAGTGCGACAGCTGGAAATCATTGGTGAAGCATCTAACAATATAAGCGATGAATTTCAAAAGGAGCACTCTGATATTCCTTGGCGAAAGATTGTTGGCATAAGGAATACGCTTATTCATGAATATTTCGGCGTGAACAAAAGAGTTGTTTGGGAAACATGCAATCATAATTTGAAAGAGTTGAAAGCTATTGTAAAATCGCTTTTGGAATAATTGTTTGGTATAAAGAATAGGAATATTTTTCAAAAAATGACAGCCTTAAGATAGGCTGTTTTTTGTTCGAAGAAAGCCACTTTTTGGACTTATCCACAGACGTGTTTTGACAGTGATACTAAGTAAGTGTTAAACTATCATCATGAGCACGCGGCCGCAAGCTCAAGCTAATAAAAATAAACATCCAAGTTAAATTGCATTTTTATTGAGCAGTTTAACTGGGCAAAAAAATGAGCACCTACCAAAACTCCGCTCAAGGCGGAAACAATGTTCCTGAAAAAGTTTTTTCCAAAATGCTTCGCGCTGGAAGCAAAAATTATTTCTTTGATGTTAAAAAAGCCAGCAATGGCAGCAACTATCTGACAGTTGCCGAATCCTACAAAAATCAGCAAGGCCAGCCAGTTACCAACCGCGTAATGCTTTTCAAAGATCATTTTCAAGATTTCTTCGCTTCTTTGCAGGAAGCTAGCAACTTTTTGAAATGAAAATTGACAGCCTTAATTGACAGCTATATTATATTAATATGAAAAATCAAACCAAAAAAATTGAAGAAAAGGTTTACACCATAGGAGAAGTAGGCTCTTTGTTGGAAAGTATGGATGGCACCATGAAGATGATGTCAGAAAATTATACTGGCCTTGTGAAAACTCAAGATGAAATTCTTGCGGTTCAGTATGATATGAAAAATCAGCTTGAACGAGTTGAAATTAGACTCGGTGGTGTCGAAGGTGGACTTAGTAGTGTCGAAGGCAGACTTAGTAGTGTCGAAGGCAGACTCGGTGGTGTCGAAGGCAGATTGGATGGCGTTGAGCAACAGCTTGAAAAAGTTGAAACCAAAATCGACAGATTGCAAGACGATATGGTGGAAGTGAAATTTGAACTGAAAAAGAAAGTTGCCGTGGATGATTTTGAAAAATTGGAAAAACGAGTTGTCAAACTCGAAAAACTTTCTTATTCGCACTAGTAACCTTTAGTAAAAAAATCTTCAGTCAAAATACCTCCAACTTTTCGTTTGGTGGTATTTTTTTGTGTTTTATCTTATTGCAATCTTTATTTCGTAACCCACTACCATACTACTTCATGAAGTAGTATGGTAGTGGGTTAAATTTTGATTTGGGCGGGAGGCTGGGATGGAAGGGTTGAGTGCGTGCTCTTGGTGTCATTTTAGATGATTTGACGCGAGCTCTTGACAGTATTTATTTATCGTGTAGAATAAACAAGTATTGAGTCTCTGCAACAAAATAACTCATGCATCTCGCACTCATCTTCACATCATCTTTGTTTAAAAAAATCTTCAAGTTATCTTGATAGCTTTCCAATTTTTTTAAAACAAATCTGACGCAAATCTGAGCACGAACTGCACAATTTATTTTGCTACAGAGCCTGATTTTCCTTAGAAGGAATTTTTTAATTGCTTTTTTTGGAATATCGTGTTAAAATTTTTATTAATAAACAATCTTTAAGTATCAGCCAGTTTTGGGACAAAAATAGCCCCAAGCAGAGGCGAAAAAATTAATATGGCAGTAGCAAAATTTGAGCGCACAAAACCACATGTAAACGTTGGAACAATCGGACACGTTGACCACGGCAAGACAACTTTGACCGCGGCTATTCTTCATTGCCAATCTCTAAAAGGTTTTGCCAAAGAAAGAGGTGTAAACGAAATTGACAATGCTCCAGAAGAAAGAGAACGTGGAATCACTATCGCAACTTCACATTGTGAATATGAAACCCAGGCTCGTCATTATGCTCATGTTGATTGTCCAGGTCATGCTGACTACATCAAAAACATGATTACTGGTGCTGCTCAAATGGACGGATCAATTATTGTGGTTAGCGCGACTGATGGTCCTATGCCTCAAACTCGCGAACACATCTTGCTTGCAAAACAAGTTGGAGTGCCAGCAATTGTGGTTTTCATCAATAAAGTTGACATGGTTGATGACGCTGAATTGATTGACTTGGTTGAAGCTGAAATTCGTGAACTTTTGACAAAATATGAATTCGATGGTGATAACGCTACTGTTGTCCGAGGTTCAGCAACCAAGGCTTTAGCTGCAACTTCAATTGAAGATCCAGCTGCAAAGCCAATCTATGATCTGATGGATGCTCTTGATGCAAAAATTCCTGATCCAGTTCGAGACACTGACAAACCACTTTTGATGCCAATTGAAGATATTTTCTCAATTGAAGGTCGTGGAACTGTCGTAACTGGAAGAATCGAAAGAGGAACAATCAACATCAATGAAGAAGTTGAAATCGTTGGTCTTCGCCCAACAGTGAAAACTGTTGTAACCGGAATCGAAATGTTCAACAAATCTCTTGATCGAGGACAAGCTGGAGACAACGCAGGACTACTCTTGCGAGGTATTAAGAAAGAAGATGTTGAACGCGGACAAGTTCTTGCAAAGACCGGTTCAATTACCCCTCACACTGAATTTGAAGGAGAGATCTACATTTTGACCAAAGAAGAAGGCGGACGACACACTCCATTCTTCAAGGGATACAAACCACAATTTTACATTCGAACAACTGATGTAACCGGAGAAGTTATCCTTCCAGAAGGAACTGAAATGGTTATGCCTGGAGACACAATCAGTCTTACAGTTAAGTTGATCTCACCAGTAGCTATGGAAGAAGGAATGAGATTTGCTATTCGCGAAGGCGGACGCACTGTTGGAGCTGGTGTTGCAACAAAAATCATCAAATAGTTTCTAGTTTACTATGTAGACATAAGGAATTATGTCTACCTGTGTTGCCTAGAACAATGTTTAAATAGTAATTTTTATCTCAATCCACCCAGATGGCTTCGAAAAAAATAGAAACAGGACAATCCACAAGAATTAGAATTAAGATCAAAGCTTATGACAATAAGGTGATCGATCAGTCAGCACGAAAAATTGTTGAAACTGCTGAAAGAACCGGAGCTAGAATAACTGGCCCTGTACCTCTTCCAACAGAAATTCACAAAGTGACTGTGAACAAATCAACTTTTGTTCATAAGGATGCTCGTGAGCAATACGAAATGAGAATTCACAAGCGCTTAGTTGATATTTGGGATCCAACAGCAAAGACAATTGAAAGTCTGACCGGACTTGATTTGCCAGCTGGGGTAGATGTTGAAATAAAGATGTAAATAGGGCTTGCATTAATTTGAGAATTGGTTTATCATAGATAAGTTAGAAAAAAAGAAAAAAACTAGTTAAAGTCCAATTCAAAAAGTTGGATACTCAATTAGCTAAGTCAAAGGATTTTCCTTGGACTATGCTGGCTGAGAAGCCAGTTTTTTTATAACTACGAATTACGAATTTGTACGAATGTACGAATAATAAAGAAAAATCACCGATATGAAAAATATTTTAGGAAAAAAAATGGGAATGACGACCCTATATGATCAAAAGCAAGGCGCTCTCAATGTAACCTTGATTGAATGTGAGCCAAACACTGTTTCTATTGTGAGAACATCAGAAAAAGATGGCTATAGCGCGATTCAACTTGCTACGGAAAAGACAAAAAAAGTTACCCATAAAAAAGAATTTCGAAGCGAGCAGGCCGTGACATTGGCTGTTGGTGACAAAATTACAGTTGAAAACTTTACTATCGGAGATTTGGTTAAAGTTAGTGGAATTGCCAAGGCTAAAGGATTTCAGGGAGGCGTGAAACGTCATGGCTTTGCAGGTTCCCCGGCATCTCATGGACACAAGCATGATTTGAGAGCTCCTGGTTCAATTGGTGCTCAGCAACCGCAACATGTTATCAAGGGAAAGCGAATGGCTGGACGCATGGGAGGAAAAAGAAGATCAGTTAAAAATGTGAAAGTTGTATATTTGAATATTGAAAAAAATCTTATCGGCGTTCTTGGCTCAGTGCCCGGAGTTGTTGGAAGAATTGTTGAAGTTAAAGGATGATATGAATGATGATGCGAATTATGCTCGAATTATATACGAATATAGTTCTGGGGTAGTTCGGATGTAATTAGGATATAATTTGGATTAAAATTAGGATATATGGCTACAATCGCCCTACACAATTTAGAAGGAAAGAAAATAGAAGATTTGATTATTTCGGATGAGGTTTTTGCTGTGAAATCAAATGATGAATTGCTCCACCAGGTTTTTATGGTGATTGCGGGTAATCAACGATTTTCAATTGCAAACACGAAAGACAAGAGTGAAGTTTCTGGAACAGGAAAGAAACCTTTCAAACAAAAGGGAACTGGAAGTGCTAGACAAGGACAAAAAAGAAATCCTGTAATGAAAGGTGGAGGAATTGCCTTTGGTCCTACGAGCGATAGAAATTTCAAAAGAGATGTTAACAAGAAAATGAAGCAAAAGGCTGTACGGATTGCACTTAGTGAAAAACTTAGAAGCGGAACATTGATAGCTGTTGATGCACTTGAATTGAAAGATGCAAAGACAAAAGCTTTCGCTCAAGTTATCAAGAATTTGAAACTTACTGGAAAAACACTCGTTTCATTTACCGAAGGGGAAAAAGCCTTATCAGTTGCTAGTCGAAACATTCCAAAGGTAGCAAATATTGAAACAAAGGATTTGAATGTGTATGATTTGCTAAATAATAAATATGTGCTTTTGAGTAAAGCTTCAATCGCATTTTTGGAAGAAAAATTTGTAAAATAATTTAGAGATTTATAAATATATGGCAGCAATAGAAGAGAAAAAAGAAAATGTTTCAAAAAAGGAAGTAGTAGCCAAGAAAGTGGCTAAGAAAACTGCTCCTCAGGCCGCTGAAAATGCTGATATTGCCTATAGAGTTCTTGTTGAACCTTGGATTACGGAAAAAACGCATGCTGGACTAGCTGAAAACAAATATGTTTTCAGAATCACCAAAGATGCTACCAAGGCTCAAGTAAAGAAAGCTATTGAAGGTTTTTATAAGGTGAGTGTTGAAAAAGTTGCAGTTTTGAATTTTATTCCAAAGAAAAGAGTTTACGGAAGATTTGAAGGCAGCAAATCAGCGATTAAGAAAGCAGTTGTTACCCTAAAAGAGGGAGATAAGATTGAATTATTTCAAGGAGCATAGATACGAATTATGATGCGAATTATATCCGAATATAATCCGAATCAGCAGTAAAGCTTTTTATAAAAATTCGGAAATAATTAGGATGTAATTTGAATAAAAATTAGGATATGGCAATTAAAGTATACAAAAAAAATACAGCTGGAAGGCGAAATATGTCGATTGTAAAACCGGACGATCTTACCGACAAAAAACCTGAGAAATCTCTGCTTGCTCCGATGACTCAGAAGGCTGGACGATCTCATGGAAAGATTTCAACCCGACATCAGGGTGGTGGACACAAGAGACGTTATCGATTGGTGGACTTTAAGCAGCAGAAATTCGATATTCCTGGAAAGATTATTGCAATTGAACGAGATCCTAACCGAAGTTCCTTGATTGCTTTAGTTTCATACAGAGATGGAGACAAGCGATACGTGCTTGCATCAGAAGGTATGAAGCAGGATGTTGAAATTGTTTCTGGAGAAAATGCTCCAATTAAGAAAGGAAATCGAACTGTACTTAGAAATATACCTTCTGGAACTATTATTTCAAATATTGAGATGGTGGTTGGGAAAGGTGGACAGTTGTCACGAAGTGCAGGTACAGGAGCAACTTTGATGGCTATTGACGGAAAGATGGCTCAGCTTAAAATGTCATCTAACGAAATTAGACTTGTAAGTAAAGATTGCTACGCAACCATTGGAAAAGTAAGCAACTTTGAACATAGTGCTGAGAAACTTGGAAAGGCTGGAAGAAACAGATGGAAGGGAAAGAGACCTGAAGTTCGCGGATCAGCAATGAATCCAGTTGATCATCCACATGGAGGAGGAGAAGGAAGACAAGGAATTGGTCTGAAGCATCCGAAGACACCATGGGGCAAGCCTGCTCTCGGAAAGAAAACCAGAAAGAAGAAGAGATATAGTGATAAATTTATTGTTAAACGAAGAGTTAAGAAATAGTTAAAATGGTTTCTGAATAATTAGGAACTAATCAACTACCAAACTAAAATTATGTCAAGAAGTTTAAAGAAAGGACCATACGTTGATGAGCGCGTTACAAAGAAAATTCTAAACGCAACTCCAGGTCAAGGTACAATCAAGACATGGGCTAGGGCATCTACCATTACCCCTGAAATGATTGGCTTTACTTTCGGAGTCCACAATGGAAAAGAATTTATACCAGTTTATGTTACTGAAGAAACTGTTGGACATAGACTTGGAGAATTCTCACCAACACGTAAATTTATCAGACATGGAGGTAAGATGCAGAAGGAAATAGAGACAGCAGCAAAGCAGAAAGCTCAAGATGCAGCAAAAGCAGCAAAAGCTGAACCAGCAGGAGGAAAGAAGAAATAAAGAATAATAGCAGTCCCTAAAGTTAAAAGTTTCAATGTCATAATGCCTAGCAATCTGACTAGAAAAACTCGAAAGACTTGAAAGACTTTTGATTAAAATATATGAAAGTTAAAGCATCACTCAAAAATTTAAGAATGTCTCCCCGAAAGGTCAGATTGGTTACACGCTCTGTCGTGGGAATGAACTGCTCTCAAGCTCTAATTCAATTGCAAAATCTTGTAAAAAAGACTAGCGATCCATTGGAAAAGCTTCTGAGAAGTGCCATGGCAAATGCTGAGAACAATTTTGGATTAGACAAAGATAACTTATTTGTCAGCAATATCCAAGTTGGCGGAGGGCCAAGTTTGAAACGATGGCTTCCAAGAGCTCAAGGAAGAGCAACTTTGATTCTAAAGCGAACATCTCAGATTGATGTGGAATTAGAAGAAAGAGTTGAGGGAAAAAATCGTAAATCAAAAGATCAATTGGAAAAAGAAAGAGCTGATAGAGAAAAAGCAAGCAAGAAGGCAGCAAAGATTGATGAGGTTAAAGATGCGGAAGTTGTGAGTGATGGTAAGGTTCCTACGAAGAAAACTGCTGTGAAAAAAGAAGTTCCAAAGAAAGGACAGCAGCAAGATGGTAATTTTTTGAATAAAGTTTTCCAACGAAAATCAGGCGTATAAGCAATTGTGAATTGTGATTCAAATTATATCCGAATATAATATGAATCAAAATAAGATTAGATGTAGTAATTCGGATTTAATTAGCATATAATTGGGGTATTAAATTAGAATATATGGGACATAAAGTAAACCCAACTGGATTGAGAATAGGTATTACCAACACTTGGAAATCAAGATGGTTTTCAGACAAGGATTATACTAGAAAACTCAAAGAAGACATTCAGATTAGAGAATTTATTAAGAAGAAATATAAAAGTGCAGCGATTGCGGAAGTTGAAATTGAACGCAGCGCAAACACTTTAAAATTGATTCTGAAAACATCAAGGCCGGGAGTTTTGATTGGTCGAGGTGGAACAGGAATTAGTGATATTAGTAAGATTATCAAGGATAAATTTTTTGCAGGCAAGAAGATTGATTTGAAAATTGAAGCTCAAGAAGTTCGTCAATTTGAGGAAAATGCTTCATTGGTTGCGCAGAGTGTTGCTGAACAGTTGGAAAAACGTGTACCTTTTAGAAGAATATTGAAATCTACTCTTGATACGGTTGAAAAAAACAGAATCGTTAAGGGTGTAAAGATTGAGATTTGTGGCCGATTGGGCGGTGCTGAAATGGCAAGAAGAGAATGGCTTTCAAGAGGAACCGTTCCGCTTCATACCCTCAGAGCTGATATTGATTTTGCTAAAGCTACTGCATTTACAACCTACGGAGCAATTGGAATTAAGACTTGGATTTATAAGGGAGAAGTTTTTGATAAAGATCACGAGTAATTAGAGTTTATATATTTACATTTTGAATTTAGTCTACGCATATGTTGATGCCAAAAAAAGTAAAACACAGAAAGATTCACCGAGGAGGAGAAATTCGGGGAGTTGCAACCAAGGGTAATACCGTAAGTTTCGGTAGCTTTGGACTCAAAGCAGCAACCTCAGGATTAATTTCAGCTCGTCAAATTGAAGCGTCTCGAAGAGCTATGACCAGATACGTAAAAAGAGGAGGTAAGATTTGGATTCGTATTTTCCCTGACAAACCGATGACCAAAAAAGGTGATGAAACGCCTATGGGTAAGGGAAAGGGTAGCGTAGATCATTTCGTAGCTAAGATTAAAGAGGGAAGAGTATTGTTTGAAATGGATGGTATTGATATTTCAGTTGCCAGGGAGGCTATGAGACTTGCATCCCACAAACTGTGTGTGAAGACGAAATTTATTGTTAAGGAAAAATAGTATCCGAAAGCGCACTACGAAAGCGCACATTTGAAATTTCGTAGATTCGCATTAAATTCGTAGTTTCGTATCGGTTATAATTATATGAAAATTTTGGAAATTAGAGACTTGAATATTGAGCAAATCAAAAAGCTGATTGCTGAGAAACAAACTCACGCAGTTAAGCTCAGATTTGATATTGCAGCTCGCCGGCTTAAAAATCATCGAGAGTATCGGGTGGTTAAGAAGGACATCGCTCGAGCGCTGACTGTTTTAAAAGAATTGGAAGCATAAAGTATATAAATTTAGATATAATTAGAATGTAATTTGGATAAAAATTAGGATATGACAAACACTACTAAAAAATTAGCAACGAAGAAGGGCAAAATTGTGAGCGACTCAATGGACAAAACAATAGTTGTTGCTGTGCAGTCTCTTAAGACCCATCCTAAATATTTGAAAAAATATCGTTCAACGAAGAAATATAAAGTTCACGACGGTGAGAATAAGCACAAGGTTGGAGAAGTAGTAGAGTTTGTTCAATGCAGACCATTAAGTAAAGATAAAAACCATACATTAATCGCATAATTGCAGTAAACATATGATTCAGGCAGAAACAAGATTAAGAGCAGCAGACAATTCTGGAGCAAAAGTAATTGAATGCTTCAAGATTCTCGGCGGTACACGCAGACGATACGCCTGCGTTGGTGATATCATTGTTTGCAGTGTTAAGTCAGCTGAACCGAGAGGGTTAGTAAAAAAAGGAGATAAAATCAGAGCTGTTGTTGTTAGACAAAGAAAAGCTTACAGAAGGAAAGATGGTTCATATATTCGTTTTGATGAAAATGCTGCAGTGATTGTTAATGACAAGGAACCTAAGGGAACTCGTATTTTCGGACCAATCGCTAGAGAGCTTCGTGAAAAAGGATTTGCCAAAATAGTTTCATTGGCGCCAGAAGTATTATAGATACGAATGATGATACGAATTACATCCGAATTATATTGCGAATATAATTTACGGACAATTCGGATATAATTAGGATATAATTCGAATAATAAATTAGGATATGAGAATAAAAAAAGGAGACCTCGTGAAAAAAATTGCAGGAAAAGATAAGGGTAAACAAGGAAAAGTTTTGCGAACCATTCCAAGCGAGGGAAAAGTTGTGGTTGAAAAAATGAATATTGTGAAAAAGCATAAGAAGGCCAGAAGAGAAGGAGAGAAGGGACAGAGAGTCGAGATAGCTGCTCCGTTTGATGCTTCAAATGCAATGTTAGTTTGTCCATCTTGCGGAAAAGCAACACGAACATCTTATTTTTTCGTAAAGGAAAAGAAAGTGCGTGTATGCAAGAAGTGCGGTAAGGAAATTTAATTTTGATATTAGGTTTAGTAATAGATATAGCAAGTTTAATACCATTTATTTGTTTTAATAGAATTGTATGAAAATAACTCCAGCAAAAGAGAAATATGCGAAAACTGTTGCAATTCAAATGCAAGAGAAATTTGGATATAAAAGTGTCATGGCGGTTCCTCGAATCAAAAAACTCGTGGTAAACGTTGGTATCGGAAAAATTGTGAAAGAGAATGATAAAATTGAAGAAATTTTAAATTCCCTAACTGCAATTACCGGACAAAAACCTGTTAAGACAAAAGCTAAAAAGGCTATCGCAGGGTTTAAGACCAGAGAGGGAATGGAAGTAGGAATAAAGGTGACGTTGCGAGGAGTGAGAATGTGGCAGTTTATTGATAGATTAATTGTAGCAACGCTTCCAAGAACTCGAGATTTCCAGGGTATTGGCAGAAAGTCAGTTGATTCGTGTGGAAATATCAATATTGGAATTAGAGAACATTTGATTTTTCCTGAGATTTCCCCTGAACGCGTTAAACACACTTTCGGTCTGCAAGTAACAATCTCAACTACAGCTGTTACACAACAAGAAGGATTAGAATTATTTAAATTATTAGGATTTCCACTAAAAAGTGAATAAGTAATTGATTAAAGAAATATGGCAAAAACATCTACCCAAGCTAGAGCAGAGAAGAAACCAAAATTTTCGACACGTATCGTCCGAAGATGTTGGCGTTGTGGTCGAAAACACGGTTATCTTCGCGCATTTGATATTTGCAGAATTTGCTTCCGTGAGTTGGCAAGCAAAGGTGAACTGCCAGGAGTGAAGAAGAGTAGTTGGTAAATGCAAAATATTTATCCGAATTACATCGAATTATATGAAGATATGATTCGTGAATAATCCGGGTAAAAGTTAAGATAATTATAATTAGGATAAAGAATTAGAATATGTTAGATCCAATAGCAGACATGCTTACAAGAATTCGAAATGCACAGAGAGCCAAACACAGTGAGGTATCTGTTCCTTTTTCGAAGTTGAAATATTCAATTGCTCAAATTTTGCAGCAACGAAATTTCATCAAATCTGTAAAAAAAGAAGAAGGGGAGAAGTTTCCAGTATTGAATATCGCACTAAAATACGATGTTGTTTCTAATACTGAAAAAAATCCAGCTATCAGAGAAATCAAGCGAGTAAGTAGACAAGGTCAGCGGATTTATGTAAAGAAGACTGATATTAAGAGAGTTAAGAATGGATATGGAATCTCAATTATCTCTACTTCAAAAGGTATGATGACTGGAGACAATGCAAAGAAACTTAGTCTTGGTGGTGAAATAATTTGTGAAGTCTGGTAGATACGAATGTTGATACGAATTACATCCGAATTATATACGAATATAATTTACGGACAATTCGAATATAGTTTGGATATAATTTGAATAATAAATTAGGATATGAGTAGAATTGGAAAAAAACCTGTAGCTATTCCTCAAGGAGTGACTATTAATGTAGATAAGAATATTGTTTCCGTTGCTGGGCCAAAGGGCTCTTTGCAATTTCAACATCATGTAGATGTAGCTATTGAAGTTTCTTCAGATAGCATTCTTGTTGAAAAAATAGGCAAAGGAAAGAATGCGCCTGCAATCTGGGGAACTACTGCAAGAATAATTGGAAATATGTTTGAAGGTGTGACAGTTGGATTTAAAAAACAGCTTGAACTTAATGGTGTTGGTTTCCGTATGGCATTAGCAGGAAAAACGATTACACTCGCTCTTGGGTTTTCACATCCGGTTGTGGTGGAAGTTCCGGTTGATCTTGACGTTATTATTGAAGGAAATACGATGACTGTTTCAGGAATTGATAAGCACAAGGTTGGACAATTTTCAGCTAACATTAGAGCTCTGAAGCCAGTTGAACCGTACAAGGGAAAAGGATTCAAGTATGTTGGAGAGCACGTGAGAAGAAAAGAGGGTAAGAAGTCATCCAAATAGTCAATTAGACAGGTAATATATCAAAACTTATATAATTAGTATGAAAAAAATAAGCAACAATAGTAACCGTTTGCAGCGAAAACGTCGTGTTCGCGCAAAAATTTCAGGCAGCAACGATCGTCCACGTTTGGCAGTTTTCAAGAGCTTGAAAAGTATTTATGCTCAGGTAATTGATGATACTACTGGAAAAACGCTTGCTAGCGCAAAACTTTCCGAAATTAAGAAAGCTTTGAATACGATTGATGGTGCCAGCGCGGTTGGTAAATTAATTGCAGAAAAATGTCTTGCTTTGAAGATTGAAAATGTCATCTTTGATAGATCAGGATATCAATATCACGGAAAAATAGAGGCTTTAGCGCAAGCAGCTCGAGAAGGTGGATTGAAATTTTAATAATAGTAGTCCATAAAGTCAAAAGTCCATAAAGTCACAAGGCGAAAGCCATGACTCGAAAGGCTTGAAAGACTTGAAAGACTTTTGACTAAATATAATATGAACAAGAGACCAGGTAAAAAACCAGTGAGAAGAGAAAAGCCAGAATTTGAGCAGAAGCTTTTGGATTTGGCTAGAGTTACTCGTGTAGTAAAAGGAGGGAGAAGATTTCGCTTTCGCGCAACACTTGTAATTGGAAATCGTAAAGGACAAGTTGGTGTCGGTGTTGCTAAGGGATCCGACGTTTCTGATGCAATTCAAAAAGCATATAATGATGCTAAGAAATGCATGATAACTGTAAAGTTGTCTGAAAATACTATTCCTCATGATGTTAAAATGAAACTTGGTAGTGCTAAAATTCTTTTAAAGCCAGCTCCGCAAGGACGAGGAGTTATTGCTGGAGGTGCTGTGAGAGCTGTGGTTGATTTGGTTGGTATTCGAGATATCGTCTCAAAATCGCTTGGAACTTCAAACAAATTAAATGTTGCCAGAGCAACGATTGAAGCATTGAAAACACTTAAGGCACCAAGAGTTAAAGTCGAAGCTGCCAAGGAAGTTGTTGTCAAAGAGGCTATTGTTAAAGAAGAAGTAGCTAAGGTAACTAAAAAAGTTAAAGAAGTTTAATTTTTGTCAATGTAGGATAAATATATGCAAATTCATCAACTTACTCTCAAAAAAAGAAAACCAAAGAAGACTGTTGGTCGCGGAGGAAAACGCGGTACATATTCTGGACGTGGAAATAAAGGTCAAAAAGCAAGGTCAGGAGCAGCGATTGATCCTTTGTTTGAAGGAGGAAGATCATCATTGACTGAACGCCTCAAGAAAGTAAGAGGATTTAAATCTCGAACTCCAAAAAAGACTGTAGTGAAGATTTTTGACCTTGAAAAGAATTTCAAAAATGGCGATGTTGTTTCAATCGAATCTCTTATAGCTGCAAAAATAATTTCAAAGAAGGACTCTAAGGATGGTGTGAAGATTTTGACAACTGGAGAACTTACCAAAAAACTTACAATTAGTAACGAACTTTTACTTTCACAGACCGCTAAAGATGCAATTTTAAAGGCGGGTGGAACTATTTTAGAGTTAGCTGCTTAGGCATTAGCTTGTTAGCTTCTCATGAGATAGGGGCAGATAAATCCTTAAGGTTAATAAGCTAAACTTTATGCTAGACAAGATAACACAAATTTTCAAAATAAGAGAACTCCGCAATAAGATATTTTTTATCCTCGGAGTTCTTATTGTTTTTCGTATTGCTGCCAACATTCCACTTCCTGGCGTTGACAGTGAACAACTCAGAAGACTTTTTGAAGGTAATCAGTTGCTGGGAATGCTTAATGTTTTCTCAGGCGGAGGACTAACCAATATCTCAATTGTGATGTTGGGCGTTGGACCATATATTACTGCTTCTATCATAATGCAACTTTTGACTATGATAGTTCCAAGTATTGAACAAATTTACAAGGAAGAAGGTGAGGCTGGTAGACAAAAATTCAATATGTGGACAAGATGGCTCACTGTTCCTCTTGCGATTATGCAAACTTTTGGCTTAGTAACATTGCTAAGATCGCAAAATGTTCTTGGAGTGTTGTCGCCGTTTAATTTAGCAGTCCTTGTGCTGATTGCGACAACTGGAACTATTTTTCTTATGTGGCTCGGTGAACTTATTACAGAAAAGGGGATTGGTAATGGGGTTTCATTGATTATCTTTGCTGGTATCGTTAGTGGCTTGCCTTCCTCAATCTCAAAGCTTTTTTTAACCTTTGATTCATCTCAATTTTTCACTTATGCGATCATTTTTGCTGTTATGTTGGTGACAATTGCTGGCGTGGTTTTAGTGACGGAAGGGCAGCGTAATATTGCTGTTTCATATGCAAAACGTGTTCATGGCGATAATACTTATGGTGGAGCATCATCTCATCTCCCATTGCGAGTAAACCAAGCAGGCGTTATCCCAATCATTTTCGCTATGTCGATTATGCTCTTCCCTGGTATGATCGCAACATTTTTAATGAGAGTTAGTAATCAGACCGTTGTTCATATGGCAACGAATGTTAATAATTTGTTCCAGAATCAATTCTTTTATGGAAGCATGTACTTTGTTTTAATCGTATTATTTACTTATTTTTATACTGCAGTTGTTTTTGATCCTGTAAAGATTTCAGAAAATCTTCAAAAGCAAGGAGGGTACATCCCAGGCATTCGTCCAGGAAAGACCACAGCAGATTATTTGTATAAAATAATGAATAGGATAACCTTGGCCGGCGCCCTATTTCTTGGTGCAATAGCAGTTCTTCCATTTATTATTCAAGGGCTGACAAATATTCAGACATTGCGTATTGGTGGAACTAGTGTTCTTATTGTTGTTTCCGTTGTGATCGAAACAATCAAACAAATTGAAGGTCAGCTAGTGATGCGTGATTACGAGGGATTCTGAATATCGCACTACGCTCGAGTTTCTAATTTCAAATGAATTTCAAATGTTTTAATTTCTAAATATTTGTTCATTTTGGTTTGATTTCTAATTTCAAATTAAAAATTTAAAATTAATGAATATTGTTATATTTGGTCCGCAGGGTAGTGGAAAGGGGACACAGGCTGACAAATTATCTGAGAAGTTTAATCTGTCCCATATTGAAACTGGACAGATTTTTCGTGATATTGCCAGAGAGGATTCTCTTTTGGGAGCTAAAATAAAAGACTTAAATGAACATAAGGAGATGATTCCGGATCAAATTACGATTGAGGTGCTAAGGCATTATCTGGAGTTAGTTTCGAAGGACAAAGGAGTTATTTTGGATAGTGCTCCGCGTACAGTTGGCCAAATTGAGCCAGTTGAAGAGCTGATGAGCCTTGAAGGAAGAGCTATCGATAAAGCTATTTATATTAGGCTTCCATATGAAGAATCCGTCGCTAGAATAACCAAGCGATATATGTGCATGCTGTGCTTCAGGCACTTTGTAATTGGAAAACATATACAGCTTGCCAGTGAAGATTGTCCGACCTGTGGTGGGCCGATAATGCAGAGAGGTGACGATACACCGGATGGAATTGCCAAGAGACTGAAGACTTTCTATGAGGTTACTGTGCCTGTTATTGAAAAATATCGAGAGAAGGGTATCTTGATTGAGGTTGATGGAAATCAAGGTGTGGAGGAAGTTTTTGCTGATATTATAAATCAGATATAATTTGAGTAAAATTAGCAGTTATACGTTATGTCTATTCATATTAAAACTGAATCAGAAGTAAGTATCATGCGACTGGCTGGAAAGAAGTTGGCTCAAGTTATGAGGTGCCTTGAAAAAGAGGTCAGACCTGGCGCGACAACTTTGCAATTAGATGAATTGGCAGAAAAACTTATTTTGGAGCGTGGTGGAAGACCAGCTTTTAAGGGTTATGGCGGGGGAAAGAATCCATTTCCAGCGACTATTTGTGCTTCGATAAATAATGAAATTGTGCATGGAATTCCAAATTTTAAACGCATTCTTAAGGAGGGTGATATTTTTAAAGTTGATATGGGCTTAGAGATAGATGGATTTTTTTCTGATATGGCTCGAACCTTTGCGGTCGGGGAGGTTTCACCGCAGGCAAAAAAATTGATCGAGGTTACGCAGCAAGCTTTCTGGAAGGGAATTAAAGAATTAAAGGATGGCGCTATGCTTAGCGACTACTCCAAGGCTGCTGAGAAAACTGCCATAAATGCTGGTTTTTCTGTGGTGAAAAATTTGGTTGGACATGGCATTGGAAAAAATCTTCATGAGGAGCCGCAAGTTCCGAATTATTTTGAAAAAGGTTTTCGCGATTTTAAGCTTAAGGCTGGCATGACGCTGGCACTAGAACCCATGGTGAACACTGGAACATTTAAGACTGTCCTTGGCAAGGATGGTTGGGTTTTTGAAACTGCAGACGGATTGCTTAGTGCACACTATGAAAATACAATTTTAATTACAAAAAACGGGGTTGAAATCCTCACTGCTTAAGTTTTTGTGGTCATACGTAAATTATGACTTTCGCGAATTAAGTGAGAAATTTTTACTTTACTTATTTTCTTTTTAGAGCTCGTATTTAGCCCGAAACTATGGCCAAATGCTTAGACTCGCTGTCGCTCGTACAGCCTAAAAAGAAAACAAGCTCGTAAAAATTAGAGTCACAGATTACGCTTGATCCGGTTTTTATTTCTGCTTGGGTTTGCGATTTTTAGATAGTTGCTAAAATTTTCAATCAATTTTTATAATAGTTAGTACAGCTATTATAAATAAAAAAAGGCCCCACAATTTCCATTTTTGGAAAGGGGGCATTTTTAAAATCCAAGAGTCACGAAACATGTGATTCGTATCACCTACTTCGTGACTTAGATTCAAATTTCAGTAGATTTCTTCCGTTTTTGAGAGTTGTACTTTTAGTTTATCGCTATCAGTAAGTACTCTCATAGAGCAAAAGAAAGAAAAGATTGAGATTGTCCATAAAAATGGCCCAATAGTGCTAATTGATCGAGTTAAATGCACTGTCGGTAGATAACCACTAAATATGGTATAGGTAGTTGACAGTAGAAGTAGTAGCGCTGTCAATGCTAAAGGAAGCATCCTTATTTTTTTCATTTTTTCTTTTTTTTAAAACAACATTGTTGGAAATATTTTGGAAAAATATGCTATACTTTGTATAACAATTTACAATGATAATACAAAATTATGGTTAAGTCAAATGATAGGGAGAATATGGCTAATCCTGGCTCTTTTTTGGGCTTAGATTTTGGCAAATCAAAGATTGGAGTGGCGATTGCAGACGGCGAGACAAGAATTGCCTTTGCTTTCGGGGTGCTGAAAAATGACCAAGAATTTCAGGCAAAATTAAAAGAAATTATTAAGCGGGAAAATATTTCAAAGATTATTATTGGTATCACTCGGCATGATAAAGATGTGAAGGGCGGAGAAGAAAAAATAAATTTTGGAAAAGAAATTGAAAAAAAATTAGGAATTTCGGTTGAATTTTTTGATGAAATGTTTTCAACTAAAATGGCGCATGCAAATATTAAAATGCGAGGCGGCAAAAACATAGCCGAGTTTGATGACCAAGAAGCAGCAAGGATCATTCTTCAGGGTTGGCTTGATAAAATGCAAAATTGTTAAATTGTTACATTGTTAATTGACCAAATCTCCAAAAAGGCGTAGGGTACACTATGCATAAGGAAAGGAATATATGACTAAGAAAAATCAAAAAATTGAACTTTTGGCACCTGCGGGCAGCCTAGAAAAGCTTAAATACGCCATTGCCTATGGAGCGGATGCGGTTTATTGCGGGCTGCCAAGTGTTTCAATGCGAGCCCGCATTAATGCTTTTTCTGAAAATGATTTAAAGGATGCCTGCGAGTTTGCGCACGCCAGGGGAAAAAAGATTTATGTAACGCTGAACATCTATGCCCATACTTATCATTTGCCAATAATTGAAAAGCATTTGAAATTTTTGAAAACAATTTCAGTGGACGCATTGATTGTTTCTGATCCGGGAATTATAATGTTGGTGCGAAAACATTTGCCGAAAATGCCAATTCATTTGAGTACTCAAGCAAATACAACCAACTGGCAGGCAGCTAAATTCTGGTATCAACAAGGCGTTGAGCGAGTTGTGCTGGCACGTGAAGTTACACTTGAAGACATTGCTGAAATCAAGAAAAGAGTTCCAAAATTAGAATTGGAATATTTTGTGCATGGCGCAATGTGTATGAGTTATTCAGGACGCTGCATTTTGAGTAAATGGATGAATAACAAGAGTGCTAACTTAGGTGATTGCACGCAGCCTTGCAGATGGGGATATAAAACTAATTTCCAATTAAATCCCAATGACTCAATTTCCAAAAAAAATCTAAAATCCGAAATCAAAAAGCTGGATTCTGCTGGGTGTGATTGTGGGGAATATAAAACCATGGAAATTACGGAAGTGCAAAGTGGGCGACCGATGATTTTAGAGGAGGACTCACACGGAACATATTTTTTTAATAGCAAAGATTTAAATTTGCTTTCACATTTGCAAGAGCTCAAAAACGCAGGCGTGACCTCCTTTAAAATTGAGGGTCGCAATAAGAGCGCTTTTTATGTCTCCGGGGTGGTGCGGGCCTATCGGCAGGTTCTGGATGCGATCGAAGCTCAAAAAACAGCTCCGCAGCTGAGAAAAATTCAAAAATGGGCCAATGATGAGCTCAACAAAACAGTCAATCGTGGCTATACCAAAGGATTTTTACTTGGGGATGAACCCGAGCATAATTTTGAAGGTGGGATGGCTGGTAAGAATTCTCAATCAGTAGGTGAAATTATCAGTGTAGATGGCAAAATCTTGAAGGTAAAGGTGCATAACGCACTTTACGCAAAAGATAGCGTGGAGGTTATGGCGAAAGATAAAAATATCCCGATTAAAATTTTGAGCATTAAAAATGAGCAAAATGAAGAAGTGGCTTCAGCGCATGGTGGACATGGAAATTTGTATTTCATCACAATTAATAAGAAAGATATTGAAGCATATTCGTTGATAAGAAAGGTGGCTTAAAATTAATATAAAATACAGAATTAAATTTTTTTATCAATAATCTTTTTTAGAGAAAATATTATGAATATTCAAGAAATCTATAAATTAGCAATCGAAATCGGTATCAAAAATGATTTTCGTCCGAAGGATAGAATTGAAAAAATGCTAAAAAGACGAAAAGATAAATATGAAAAACTTTCCAAGGATGAGAAGGTGCTTTTTGACACAGAAAAAATGACAAATCCATATTTGGATAGTCGGATTCATTTTGCCGGGGGCAGCAAAATCATCAAGCGAGTCATGGCTGGGATTGATATTGACACTTCAGAATTAATGATGGCTAGGTATCTTTCAAATCACAATCCAAAAACGCCAATTGATTTGGTTATTGGACATCATCCGGAAGGAAAAGCCTTGGCTGACCTTTCAGATGTGATGCATCTTCAGGCTGATGTGTATGCCCAATATGGCGTACCGATTAATGTTGCAGAAAGCTTAATGAAAGTGCGAGTTGGCGAAGTTAGTCGCGGCGTGAGCGCTTCAAATCATTTTAAGGAAGTTGATGCGGCTAGACTTTTGGGTTTGAATTTTATGAATGTTCATACGCCAGCTGATAACTTGGTGGCGAAATTTATTGAGAAAAAAATCATGGATGATAAGCCTGAATATGTAGGTGACATCTTGAAATCTCTATTAAAAATTCCTGAATACAGAGAAGGTGAACTTCGTGGTGCGGGACCAAGATTGTTCACGGGTAGCGAGGAAAATCGTTGTGGTAAAATAGCCATTGTTGAGATTACTGGTGGCACTTCTGGCAGTTCTGAGATGTATAAGAAATTGGAGCACGCTGGAGTTGGCACAATCATTTCAATGCATCAGAGTGAAGAATTTCGCAAACAGGCAGAGGAAGCGCACATTAACGTAGTAATCGCAGGACACATTTCTTCTGATTCTATCGGTATGAATCTTTTTCTGGATGAGTTGGAAAGGAAGGGAATCGAAATTGTGCCATGCTCGGGATTGATAAGGGTTAGCAGGGTTAAAAAAGAAAAAAGCTCGTAAAAGATTAAAAATTATAAAATTAAAAATTTATGTCTATGAACTATAAAAAAACAACTCTCAAAAACGGACTGCGAATTTTGACTGTGCCCATGGAGGGAACTCAGACAGCTACAGTAATGGTAATGGTTGGCGTTGGTTCGCGCTACGAAACCGAAAAGCAAGCAGGGCTTTCACATTTCGTTGAACATATGCTTTTTAAAGGCACAAGTAAGCGTCCAACAGCTCAATCTATTTCAGAAGAGCTCGATGGCATTGGGGGAGAATTTAATGCTTTCACGGCCAAGGATAAAACTGCTTATTATGCGAAAGTTGATGGCAGGCATGTGGATAGGGCTTTTGATGTGATTGCGGATATTTTTCTTAATTCAAAATTAGAGCAAGTGGAAATTGATCGTGAGCGCGGTCCGATTTTGCAAGAGCTTAGCATGTATGAAGATGATCCTCGGCGTAGCGTTGGAGAGGAATTTGAAAAACTTCTTTATGGCGAGCACCAAATGGGTAGGAATATTGTCGGATACAAGGAAATAATCAAGAGTGTTTCTCGTAAGGATTTTGCCGCTTACATGAAAAAATATTATGTTGCCAACGAAACAGTCATTTGTGTTTCTGGTAAATTTGTGGAAAAAGAAATTATCAAACAAATTCAAAAGCAATTTGATTCATTTGAAGAAGGCTCCGAGGCTAAATTTAAAAAAGTTTCTGATAAACAGCTTTTTCCTGGCGTCCATATTAAATTCAAGAAAACTGATCAAACGCATTTCATTTTGGGGTCCCGCGCTTATCAGCAAAATCACAAAGACCGTTGGGCACTTTCTTTGCTGTCGGTGATTCTGGGTGGCAACATGAGTAGTCGGCTTTTTATTGAGGTTCGTGAGCGCAGAGGTTTGGCATATTTTGTGCACACCAGTGTGGACACTTATCAGGACTGTGGCTACATTGGAACGCAAGCTGGCATTGAGCACAAGAATCTCGGACAAGCTATCGAAGTTATTTTGAATGAATACAAAAAAATTGCCACCCAGAAAGTTTCTGAAAAGGAATTGCAAAAAGCTAAAGATTATATTCGCGGACGTTCGGTGATGGGTTTTGAGGCTTCGGATGACGTGGCAATGTTTTTCATTGATCAAGAAATGCACAATGAAAAAATTATGTTACCTGAAGAAGTTTTTGCTAAAATTGACGCGGTGACAGCAGCTGATATCTTGCGAGTTGCTAAAGATATCTTCCAAAAAGAAAAATTAAATCTAGCAATTGTGGGGCCTCATAAAAATATTAAAAAGATTTCTGACTTGATGAAGTTTTAATCTTTCTTGTCTGCTGCTAAATCGCTCGCATACCTTTTTATTTTTATCCCAGTAAAATCTGCTGATTTTAAGTGAAAAAATAAAAAGTATGCTCGCTCAATTTTGGTGAATCCATATGCTTATGGAAAATTGATTATTGAAAACTATTTGATTTCTATGAACAAAAGACAAATTGATATTTCTACTAGTGTTATAGTCAAAACAGTCGCAATTTTGCTGGGACTTTGGTTTTTGTATTTAGTCAGGGACGTGATGGCGCTTTTCTTTTTGTCAATAATTTTGGCAGCCACGTTTGATCCGGTCATTGATTGGATGGGTCGAAAGAAAATTCCAAGATCTTTTGCTATTTCCATTATTTATGTGTTGCTTTTTTCCTTAATTGGTCTGCTGTTTTCAATTATCGTTCCTCCACTAGTGGGACAGTTCAAAGAGTTTACAATCAATATTCCTGTTTATGCGGAAAAGCTTACGGCAACTTTTAGTGGTTTTGAGCAATATGCTCAATCGTACGGATTTGCTTTTGATAGTCATGAATTTTTGCGCAACACCCTTGGCGGACTCTCTCAGTCTTCCGGGAGTATTTTTTCGACCACTGTTAGTGTGATGACTTTCTTTATTTCAATTTTGGTTGTGTTGGCGCTGACTTTCTATATGTCAGTGCGGGAAGATGTGATGAATAAATTTTTAGTTTCCATTACGCCGGCAGCGCAACATGATTATGTTGTTTCGCTGACCACTCGAATTAAGAGTAAAATTGGTAAATGGTTGGGCGGACAAGTGCTGCTGATGTTGATCATTTTTCTGCTCGATTTTGCAGTCCTTTCAGTTTTCAAAGTTCCATATGCGCTCATCTTGGCGATGCTGGCAGGCATCCTGGAAATCGTGCCATATCTCGGGCCGATTATCTCAACGGCGTTGGCTTCAGCTATTGGTTTTTTGATTTCGCCGATGACTGGGGTGGTGGTGCTTTGTGTGCTGACTGTTATTCAACAGCTGGAAAGTCATGTTATTGTGCCGCAAGTCATGAAAAAAGTAGTGGGTCTTAATCCGATCGTAGTCATTCTGGCCTTGCTAATCGGAGCTAAACTTGGCGGTTCTTTTGGGGCAATTCTTGCAATTCCGATTGCAACTTCGCTCAGTGTTTTTGTGGGGGATATTATTGAGAGTAAGAGTGAAAATGAAAAAGAAACCATCTAGTAGTTTCCGATTGAATCTTTACCATGCCATGGAAAAAGCACTTACGTAAGGTGACAGGCTAGCCCGACGTTGATACAATGCTGAATATGGAAAGGAATCTCACAAAACTGCAGAAATACATATTAGCTACGGTTGCCTATTATGATGGATTTTTTTATCCTTTGACGGCTTTTGAAGTTTGGAAATATTTGACAAGAACCGATTACTCTGCTAGTCCTGACAAATTGGTAATCATTAAGCTAAGTGACATCATAAAGCAGCTTCAAGGGGATGTTTTTTCGAAGTATTTGGAAAGTTCCAAGGGTTTCTACTTTCTCAAGGGCAGAAGTGAGCTAATTGATACCAGAATCAAGAATCAAAAAATTTCAGCTAATAAGTTGAAGCGCCTTATTAGGGTTGTTTATTGGTTTAAATATGTTCCTTTTGTTAGGATGATTGGGGTTACTGGCGGCTTGGCGATGAAAAACGCCCATCAGAAAAGTGATTGGGACTTGCTGATAGTCACGGCAGCTGGGCATGTTTGGACTGGCAGGACATTGGTAACAATTCTCACGCAGTTGATTGGGAAGCGAAGATATGGCAAAAAGATCATCAATCGAGTTTGCCTGAATTATTTTTTGACTGAGGCATCATTGGAAGTGATGACTAAGGACTTGTTTTCAGCTAATGAATATATGTTTCTGATTCCACTTTTTGGCGAAGAGGTTTATCGTCGCTTTCAGATTAAAAATCAATGGATTAGGAAAATGAAACCAACTTATGATTTGCAGGAAATTCCTCAGATGGATGTTATGGCGGATGATTTATTTTCAAGAAATATTCGAGCTGTTGGAGAATTTTTGCTTGGGAGTGCTTGGCTGGAAAGATGCTTGAGAAAAGTGGAAAAGAAGCGGATTTTTGAAAATCCAAAAACGCACCAGGAGGGAAGTTTAGTATATGCAGAAGATGATGCGCTGGTTTTTCTGCCAGTGCCGCATGGACCGGTTATTTTTGAGAAATTTAAAGAAAGAATAGAGCAGCTGGGAATTAATAGCTAATTTTCTATATTAATGCGCCGTGTGGTTTTGCAAAAAACAAAAAATGCCTATTTAAAGCCGTAAAACTTGAATGTTCCTTGACGCAGGCGACATTTTTTGATAAATTTAAACCTGAACAGACTGCAAATATTAAATGCATTAAAATATACTTTTATGAAATTTATCACTATTGCGCAAATTGTCGTGTCACTTTTGTTGGTTGTTTCTATTTTGCTTCAAAACCGTGGAAGTGGTCTTAGTGCAGCTTTTGGCGGAGATTTTGGCGGATATTACACTAAACGAGGTGTTGAAAAATTTTTATTTTTTTCATCTATTTTCTTGGGTGTTTGCTTTATTGGACTTGCTATTGCAATGGTTGTCTTCCAAAATCAATAGTCTGATAATTTTTTTAATACAATCATTATTAGTATAAATAAAGAAAAGAAAATCGAATATCTTTTACCAAGAAATTGGCGCAACATTGGGCGCTTGCTTTCTTTTAAGGACAAATTTATTGTGTCTGCTTTGATTTTGGTTATTATTGCTTCTGCTGTGATATGGTGCGGAACTTTTTATCTTAATCTGACTAAGCCTATCGCAAAGAATGGTGGCGAATATATTGAAGGCGTGGTAGGGCAACCTTTTTATATTAATCCGCTTTTGTCTCAAACGAGTGATGCTGACAGCGATTTAACCCAGTTGGTTTATAGTGGACTCTTTAGATTTGATGGTAACGGTGGTGCTGTACCGGATTTGGCTGAAAGCTATACTGTTTCCGACGATCGGCGTGAGTACATTGTTAATATAAGAAAAAATGCCCATTGGCAGGACGGAAAAGAGATTACGGCTGATGATATTTTCTTTACGTTTAATATTTTGCAGGATCCTGCTTATAAAAGTCCGCTTAGGCAAAGTTGGCAAGGCGTTGAGGTTAAAGTTGTAGATAGTCACACCGTGGTCTTCATATTGAAAAATCCTTATGTTGGCTTTTTGGAAAATCTTACGGTTGGAATTTTGCCAAAGCACATTTGGGAAAATATTGCGCCTGAAAAGTTTGCACTTGCAGATTATAATCTTCACCCAATCGGCTCGGGACCATTTATGTTTTCTGATTTCCAGAAAGATTCGCAGGGCAGTATTTTGACTTATCACTTGAAAGCTTTTAAAGATTATTACGATGGTGGTCCTTATATTTCAAGCTTTACTTTCAATTTTTATTCTGATGACGATGCACTTATTGCCGCTTATAACAAAAAGGAGGTAATGGGAATGAACAGCGTTGCTCCTGAAAAAATTAGTTCAATTAAGAATGTAAAAAGCACAAATATTCACGAGTTGACTATCCCAAGATATTTTTCAGTTTTTTTCAATCAAACTAAAAGTGTCGTGCTGGCGGATGACAGCGTGAGGGCGGCGCTAAATTTGAGTGTTGATCGCAGTGAGATAATAGAGAAAGTATTGCGCGGCAGAGGAACGCCACTTTCATCGCCTTTTTTCCCGCAGATGAAGAGTTATGATAATCAAGTAAAAGTGGACAAGAACATTGATCAAGCAAATAAATTGCTTGATGATGCCGGTTGGAAAATGGATACTGGAAGCGGAATTAGAAAGAAAAATGGTGCATCTCTTGAATTTGAATTGGTAACCACTGATTGGCCGGAACTTTCGCAAACTGCTGATTTGCTTGCTGGGCAGTGGCAGAAAATTGGCGTAAAGCTGAACGTGAAAATTCTTGCTGTTTCTGATTTGCAACAAAATTATATTAGAACGCGTGAATATGACAGTCTTTTGTTTGGGCAAGCGATTACCTTTAATCCTGATCTTTATTCATTTTGGCATTCGAGTCAAAAGCGAGATCCTGGACTCAATCTTTCTTTGCTTGACAACAGTCAAGTGGATGGAATTTTGGAAAGTGTGCGTCAGGAGTCTGATGAGAATAAACGAATAGATTCTTATAGGACATTTCAAGAGTTGTTAGCTAAAGAAGTTCCGGCGGTATTTTTGTACGGACCTTATTATTTGTATCCAGTTAATACTTCTGTTCAGGGAATAACGATTCAAAACATAAACACACCATCTAGCCGTTTCATCGGGGTTAATAAATGGTATATCAAAATAAAAAGAGTGCTAAAATAGTTTTTTCAATAATTAAAAATAAAAAATTATGAAAACTGACTTTTCAAATGTGCCAAAACATTTAGCTTCTCGAACTCACGAGAAAATGCAAGAAGTCTTAATGGATCCAGCTGGCGTGGGACCAGTCGTTCACTATTACATGATACGAGGCGGAGTTGATCAAAAGAATACAACCGTGTGGGAGCCCGGAACAATCTCTGGCGAATACATCAAAACCTATGGACATTATCATGTGGGGGATTTGAGTGAGAATTATTTGATTGCTTATGGTAGCGGTGTGGCCTTGCTTCAAAAGTTAGCTGAAGACGAGAAAGGGCAATTAATCGCTGATGAGGTGGCTGAATTTAAAGCAGTTGTCGTTAATGCTGGGGATAATGTTTTTATGCCTCTTAAGTTTGGTCATTTGGTTGTTAATACAGGGAAAACTTATCTGGTAACAATCGATGATAGTCCGGTTGATTTTGATGATCGTGACCCATCCAGTTTTCCAGGGCACGCTGATTATGAATTAGTTAAACGGATGCGAGGCTTTGCTTATTATGTAGTGGAAGATGAAAATGGCAATCCTGCGCTCAAAAAAAACCCGCTTTACAAGTCCGTTGGAAAAGAGGACCTTGGGGGCTTGCAAGTTATTGGATAATCATGTAATGGTTTATTTTTCAATAAGAAATTTTCAAAAATCAGACTTGCCTAATAGGGAGTCTGATTTTTTAAAAGACACTTGAAAAACCCTAAGAAGTCTTACTTGCCTGCATGTAGTTCCCGCATGTAGTTCCCCTGGTAATAGGTCAATACATTTTGGGATTTTTCAATCTCAAAAAAATCAGATATTGGTCGCCAGTAATCTTCAAGGATAAAACAAGGAAAATTACAGATTGCGTCAGCATTAGTATATCCCAATTCCTGTAGCTTTTCTTTTGGTGAAATGCCTTCAAGTCCGATGCTATCACTTATGCGATTATTGTAATAGATAATCCAACCCTGAGCTTCTATTAAGAAATCTTGTTTTGAATTAATAAATTCTCCGCGTGGACAATAGAATTCTTCATCATCAATGCGATGGGTACGTTCAATAATATTTTGTTTCCATTTGGCTCCGCCAGTATCATAGACAAAGACATCATATTTCTCGAAATGCTGATTCCAGCTTACTGTTTTCTTTTTAGATGCACTGCAAAATTCTGATCCTCCATCAAATTGTACATTGATTTTAGTTTGCACCTGGTGCGCCCTGAGCCAAACAATCACGAATTCTAAAAACTTAAGTCCGAAGAAACTATTCAAGGAATGAGACCATGCCAAGAATCTGATTTTAGTTTTTACATCCACAATTGTCCATTGATAAATTGGTAAATCTTTTTGAAATTTAAACTTCAGATATATGTCCATTGGCAAGGCGTGCATATCTGTGACCTTCTTAGTGTCGTAGTTTAAAAATTCAAAGGCTGCAATTTTATCGTAATCATAAAGAGCCCTTCTTTCCCCGTTAGCTGTCCGCACTTTTTTAATACCCAGCTTGTTCCGCTTGTAAACCCCTTTGATTTTACTTGGTGTATATACCTCGACATCAAAGCCTGCTCTTTTCAAATGTTTGCACATTCGTTTGAAGCCATAGTGTAAATCGTCATGTTTTTCCAAGAGTAACTTTTCCGCGGTCTTGGGCAAACATCTTTTATTGGATTTGGGCTTTCTGCTGCCATGCTTCAAAAAATTAAACAATGGCAAGTCATCAATAGGAATGTGCGTTGTGTTTTTTAGATACGCTAATGCTTCATCAGGGGCGCTCCTGCAAGATTTCATAATGGCCCCTACAGTGTTTTTACTGCACTTCCACAGCCTGGCAATTTCCTTTTGTTTTACATGAGAAGCTAGATGCATTCTAGCGATTTTAAGTTTAGTCAGGATTTCTCCCTCCATTTTGCAATTTTCTCTATACGGCATTAGAATTAATGTAGAAGACATGGTTGTTAGATTAGTTGATTAGTAACTCTATTCTAACCCATGTCTTTTATTAAGGATAAAATCTTTCTCTAGCTGGTAGGCTTTTTGAAATTTCTTCATTTTTAGATACTTTAATCTAAAAAATCTCAAAAACCGTCTCACAATCATCTTAGATAAAATCCCAATATGTATTGTATCTTCTATTGCATGTAGTTCCCCTTGACTTGACATTTTTTTTGTATATGTTATTGTGTAAAGTTGTTTTAGGGGGGGGATTCCTCTATTTAAGGAAGTTAATGGATAAAAAGTATTTATGACAAATAAATTTTCTCTAGAAAAAAAATACCCCGGTTCGCAAATACCTCGAAAAAGACTGTCCCAAAAAAGACAGTGGGGAACTGAGAGTCAGACATTGCCACTGTCTAACATGCATGAGAAGCCTTCAAGCCGTATAGTCGCTTTCAGTCGTTTTTCAATTGTACTAACGGTTTTATTCTGGGCCATGTATGTTATTTCGGTTTTCATTCGCCAGCTTTTTGATGGCCCCCAAAGCTATCAGTTTATTATGGAAAGTTTTGGATATTTGATTATCAATACGTTCTTAACATTCTCGGCATTGGTTTATTTGATTGCTAGGCAAGGGGCACTGCAACGTTTTAGCAAACATGTTCGCACTCCTCGAGCCCTGCTTGATAAACATTTTTCCACTCATCAACCGTCGATTACTGTCTTGATTCCTTCCTATGATGAAGAAACACAGGTAATTCGCAAAACAATCTTATCCGCAGCATTACAGGAATATCCTAATGTTAAAATAGCGCTCTTGCTGGATGATGATGCTTCAAAAATGAGTGCTGATTCTGAAAGCATGGCTCGACTTGAAAAGACCAGGGCACTTAGTCAGGAAATAGAAGCACTTTTATCTCAGCCGTACGAACGTTTCAGTCAAGCATTGATAAGGTTTGAACAACAGGATAATAAAGATGAAAAATTCAAAGAAGCTATTTTGGAAATAATTTCAAACTATACTTGGGCAGCAGAGTGGCTGAATAATTTAGCAGCAAAAGAGGTGATTGAAGATCATGTTGATGTATTTTTTGCAGATCAGGTGTTTCGAGAACTTGCCAGGGACTTACTTTTAGTTGCGGAAGCATTAATTGCTTCAAATAAAGAAGGTGCGCAGCTTTCATCTGATCGGATGGCGCAACTCTATCGTCGGCTTGTTTGGATATTTAGCGCAGAGTTGAGTTTTTTTGAAAGAAAAAAGTATGCTTCATTATCGCATGAAGCAAATAAGGCAATGAATCTAAATTCTTATCTTGGGCTTATGGGAGATTCGTATCGTCAAGAACAAACATCAGATGGGATTTTATTGGTACCAACAAAAGAACAAAAGAGTATGAATATGATTATTCCAGACAGTGAGTTCGTGCTTACGTTGGATGCTGATTCTATTTTGTTGCGTGAATATTGCTTGCGGTTGGTTTATTTTTTGCAACAACCTGACAACGTAGATGTTGCGGTTACGCAAACACCCTATTCCTCATTCCGTGGTTCTGCTACACGTCTTGAGCGTTTGTCTGGAGCTACGACTGATATTCAGCATATTATTCACCAAGGAATGAGTCACTATAATGCAACTTTTTGGGTTGGAGCTAATGCTGTAATTCGAAAATGTGCGCTCGAAGACATCGTTGAAAAAGAATGGGTTGGTGGATTTGAAATAAAAAGATTTATTCAAGATCATACAGTTATTGAAGACACTGAGTCGAGTATCGATTTGGCACTTCATGGTTGGAGATTAGTGAACTACCCTGAGCGCTTGAGCTATAGCGCAACGCCTCCAGACTTTGGTTCTTTGATTATTCAACGTCGACGTTGGGCAAATGGTGGATTGCTGATTCTTCCGAGGCTCTTGAAAATGATTCGTGAGCGCAAAAATCAAGGCAAGCCTATATCAAAGATTGAATTTATAATCAGACTGAACTATATGGCCTCTATCGCTTGGTCAAATCTTGGGCTGATATTTCTTCTTGCATATCCTTATGATGGGCGATTATTAAGTCCGCTGATATTATTGGCTGCAGTTCCTTACTTTATTTCCATGGCTATTGATTTAAAATATTGCCGCTATAATTACAGTGATATTATTCGAATTTATGGTTTCAATTTAATATTGCTTCCAGTGAATATTGCGGGAACTCTTAAGTCGCTCGAGCAAGCCTTGACAGCCAAAAAAACACCATTTGCTCGAACACCTAAAGTTAAAAATCGAACAGCGGTATCCGTGACGTATTTGCTTGCACCGATTTTTATTGTGGGTTTTTCACTTTTCACCATGTGGCGTAATATTAGAGGGGAAAATTGGGGAAATGCGGCATTTGCTGGTTTCAATTCCATTGCTGCGACTTGGGCTATTTTTTCCTATATTGGAATCAAAAACATGCTTGCTGACATTTGGCTAGGTTTTATAACTATATTTTATGTTGATGTCCATCCAAAAGTAGCTCAAAAACCAGTTAAAATTGGTTTAGGATTTAATTGGAGAAGTGTGCTGTATCATGGAGAAATTGATAAAATCGCACCGCATGAGTTTGTAAGTGAAATAATGTTAAAAGAAAATAATACATATGTTAAAGAAAACTAGCCTAAAAGTTGATAATAATGAGCCAAAAAGGAAACTATCCCCTTGGCGGATTCTTCTAGTTGTTTTAATGTTAGAAGGGATTATGTTTGGCGTGGCTTTTTATCGAAAAGAATTAAAGCAAAAGGCAGTAGAGGCTGTTACTCCTAAATATCAACCTTGGTTTGCGGCTTATGTCGATGTCACCTCGATGCCTATCTACACTTTTGAACAACAAGGAGCGACCGCAACGCCAGATGCGGTACTTTCTTTTATTGTTTCCTCTGCTTCCGATTCTTGCATCCCAACTTGGGGAACTTATTACACTTTTGACGAGGCATCAGTGGGGCTTGATCTTGATCGTCGAATTGCTCGTTTGCAACAACAAGGCGGAAAAATAGCCGTGTCTTTTGGCGGAGCGTTGAATTCCGAATTAGCACTCGGTTGTAGTGATCCTAATAAACTTTTAAATGCATATAAAACGGTCATTGAACGTTATAATATTGATACTATCGATTTGGATCTTGAGAATCAGAGTTTAAATGCTGAGGCAGCAACGCGTCGTGCAAATGCAATCGCACAACTTCAAAAAGATTATCGCAATAATGGAAAAAATCTAGCTGTTTGGTTGACGCTGCCAGTGAGTCCGCAAGGTATGACAATTCAAGGTACCGATGCGGTTACTAGCATGCTTTCTAGCGGAGTTGATTTAGCGGGCGTAAATGGAATGACCATGGACTATGGTGCTAGTCGTGATCAAAATCAATCAATGCTCGAAGCCTCAAAGCAAGCTTTGATTGAAACCCATCGTCAATTGGGGATTCTCTATCAAAAAGCCAAGATAAATTTGAGCAGTGAAACATTATGGCGAAAAATTGGAGCAACCCCCATGATTGGGCAAAATGATTTGGCTGATGAAATTTTCACATTAGAAGATGCTCAGGGTCTGAATTCATTTGCTCTTAGTCAAGGAATTGGTCGGATGTCAATGTGGTCAGCCAATCGAGATATTCCTTGTGGCGAAAACTACGTTGATGTGAAAGTTGTTTCTGATTCGTGTAGTGGGGTCAAGACAACTAAATCTGGTTTTGCCCAAGCCTTACATAATGGTTTTGACGGAGGTCTTGAGCAGAGCGCGGGTATTTTAACAATAGCTGATGCTAAGAGCAATATTTCAATCATTGATGATCCAAAGCAAAGTCCATATCAGATCTGGCAAGTCACGGGAGCATACCCAAAAGAAGTGAAAGTCGTTTGGCATGGCAATGTGTACGAAGCAAAATGGTGGACAAAAAATGATTTGCCTGACAATCCAGTTTTGCAATCATATGAAACGCCCTGGAAATTAGTCGGACCTGTTTTGCCTGGAGAAAAACCCATTGAGCAGCCAACCTTACCAAGAGGAACCTATCCCGACTGGGCTGGAGCAGTGGTTTATAATGGTGGCGATCGAGTTTTGTTTGAGGGCGTGCCTTTTCAGGCGAAATGGTGGAATCAAGGAGCGAGTCCAGCTGCATCTGAGGCTAATTCGGATAGTTCCCCTTGGCTTGCACTCACGCAGTCGCAAATTGCGGATTTGCTTAAAAATCTGAACAAAAATGGGAAAAAGTAAGTTACAAAATTAAAAAAAGAGAGAATGCACCCCATGGTGGCAGTTTTTGTTTAAGTTTTGATGATTGTAAAGAACGGAGAAAATGGTTTAAATCCGAATTCCTTTAGGGTAAAACCTTGACAAGGCATTTTATATATGTTAAATTCATATATCAATATATATAGATTTATATAGGCATTGTGATAATTTTGGTATTAGTAAATTTTTTTGATAATTATAATATTTATATTTTTCTTGCGCCTTTAGTGCGTTTGTATAAATTTGAATTTAAAATGGAACCTATCCTAACAATCATTCTGCCGACTTACAACGAAGCAGGAAATGTTCTTCCCTTGCTGGCATCTATTAATGATGCATTTGATTCTAACATTGAGTATGAGATTTTGTTCGTGGACGATAGTAATGATGAAACTCCCGATATTATTAAAATGCAGATGTCTAAAAACAACAAAATTCGTTTAATGCATAGACAGCCTAAAGATAGAACTGGTCTTGCGACTGCTTTTATCGCAGGATTTAATGATGCAAGAGGAAAATACATATGTTGCATGGATTCCGATTTGCAACATCCTCCGCAGAAAATTCCAGATTTATTAGAAAGCGCAATTGGCCATAATGCAGATATTGTTGTAGCGACTCGATATATGGGGGGGGGGGCAGTGCTGAAGGTCTTGGAAGTCTAAAGACATTTTACGGTGTTTATCGAAGATGTGTTTCACTCGGGATGAAATATTTTACTCAAATTATTTTTTCTCAAACAAGAAAAACGACCGATCCTCTCGGTGGATTTTTTCTATTTAAAAAAGAAATTATCCAAGCTGTTGATTTTGAACCCAGGGGCTTTAAAATTCTTGTCGAAATATTGATGCGTGCGAAGTATGAAAGCGTGAGAGATGTCCCGTATAAATTTTTGAAAAGGGAAAATGATGTCAGTAAGGCATCTCTGCGACAAGGTATTGAGTTCTTGAAACACTTGTGGTTTTTATTTTGCACATTACCGCATGCTGGTCGTTTTATAAAATTTTGCTTCGTTGGCTTGACTGGTGTTATAATAAATATAGGAACGCTCTATGCACTTGTTGAATTTTATGGATTCGGACAATTTACTGCCTGGCTGATTGCAATTTTACTCTCAATTTTGAGTAACTTTGTGCTTAATAGTTCAATAACTTACAGCGACAGGATAACAGATGGTCACATTGAGCGCATTAAGCAACTTCTTAAGTATTGTTTGTTATCAATGGTTGTAATTGTATTTAACTTTGTTATATATCGTGCCGCTTTGATGTTTGGTTTGTATTATTTGTTTGCAGCGATGTTTGGAATTCTCTTAGCGACATTATTAAATTACATTATTTCATCATCTTTAGTGTGGTCATTAGCTGCAAATAAAAGAGAGGTTTTGTCGCAAGAGAATTTTTTTTCAATCGATAATGAACTGCAATAAATATTTTTATTTTATGAATAAACAAAAAATCCTAGTTTTACTGAAGGTATCGATTTTTATTTTTGGTTTTATTTCTTGCGAAACGCAATACGTGAAAGCTTTCGGACTTTATGAATCTGGTTCTTCTGTGATAAAACAAAATGCACAAATATATATTGACGGAACACAAATTGAAAATCCTCAAGAGAAAGTTACCATAAGAACAAATAAGCCAATTATTTTTGGCTATACTGTTAATAATGTTAAAATTAATCTTATTTTATCGCAAGGTGAAGTTAAACAATCAATGGAGGAAAGCACGGATGCTAGTGGATATTGGATTCATCCTTTTGAGACATCAATTCCTGCTGGCGATTATACTTTATCACAGTCGCTAACTGATAATTCTGGAGTAATAACAGATTCGGAACTTATTGCCACCTTTCAAGTCCCAGAAACTTTACCTGCAAAACAATCAATCCAATCAATTGTTAATATTCCGACGGTATCATTGAGGAAATTCAACTATTTAACGGGACCGATGATTATATTGGCAGTTATTTTAATTCTTACTATTAGTTATAAATTAATAAAGTCCATCATTTCTCATGAGTAAAAAAAACAATTTAACACAGCACAAAGCGTATAGTAAGAAGACCTGGATTGCACTATTCATTGTCGCGTTTGTCATTCGTATAATATTTGCATTTTTTCTCTCTCATGATTGGGATGGTTTTGTTTTCGCTGAAAGTGCAAAGAATATGCTTCATGGAGTCACTCCATATCAAACAGTTCAATATAACGATCCCAGCATTTATCCTGACAGTGATAGACCAATGACTGAACAATGGTATGGATATCCACCCTTGCCTCTTTTAATGTTTACGACCTCGTATGCGTTGGTGGCTTTTTCTCACATTTCAGCAAATTTGTTACCTCTTTTGACGAATGTTTCTATAAAACTGCCTTTTATACTTGGCGATCTGCTTTGTGCCTTCCTCATGATTATATTTTTGGATAAATATGGGAAAAAATTAGCCACACGGGCTGCCTTGCTTATTCTCTTTAATCCACTTTTAATTTGGATAAGTTCGGCATGGGGAATGTTTGATATTTGGATTGTAAATTTCTTATTACTTTTTCTTTTAAGTGTTAGGTCAAGGAGTGCTATTTTGGCAGGAATTTTTCTTTCTTTGGCACCGCAGGTAAAGCTTTTTCCACTTTTTTTCATTCCAGCAATTTTCCTTTTCTTCTGGGAAAACGTACCTCAGACAAACAAGAGGATTCAATTTATAATTTCTTTTCTTGTTACTACTTTAATTATCGATATTCCCTTTTTTATTAGCAGCCCGCAAGGCTTTTTAAGCCAAAACTTGATTATGCATATTGCGCGCCCTCCGCAAGGAATTGCAATGTCAGGAATTCTTGATTATGTTGGCTATATTTATAGTTTAAATTTTTCAACACTCATCAGCATAGGGGGGTTGTTAATGATGGTTTGCATAATCTTATTTAATTTATTTTCATTTGCATATGTTAAGGGAAAGGAAAGCAATCTTCTCACGGTAATTGTTTTAATTTACACGAGTATTTTGCTTTTCAATAAAGTTGTCAATGAACAATATTACGTTGTACTTATTGGTCTTCTTGTTTTGCTTACACATTTTCCTAAAAAAGAGCACGTTTTATTTAAAAGATGGTTTCTTGTTTTGTTTGAAGAGATTGCAACAGTTAGTGTCCTAATTGCCGGTTTTGTTTTGGGATTTCATTTTTTGACATTCTTGCCATTTGAAATTGCGTCAAAATTTTTCGGCGCCTCAACCAATTACCTGGTTTACTATTTTAGTCACTTGATTCCAAAATTGCCATTGTATGCATATCCAAATTCTTTATGGACATATTATAATGCACCAGTAACTCTGACATATATTATGTTGTTGCCACTGATTTTAATCTCTGGGATTGTTGTCTGTATTGGTTTGATTAAAACCTTTCAGTCAAGTTTGGAAATAAAAGATGCGCTATTGGAGGGTTTCTCAAAAATAAAATTAACCCTTCTTCAGGTGGTAGTTATCTTTGCGATGTTGCTTCTTTGCGCAACCCAGATTCCACTCGCGAATGCTTATCTTAAGTCGACAAATGCGCTTAAGTTGGTTGACCTTGTTGATGTAAAAGCAAAGCCTGCATTCCCACTCAATCCAAAGGTCGGAACATTTTATTATCTTTGGTGGAATAATCCAAGTCATTATTCGGAGAATGCAGATTCGGCTTGGAGTAAAACGACACTTACCCCGCAAGAGGGTTATTATACTTCTAAAAACTCATATTATGTTCAGCATATTAAACAGATGAAGGCAGCGGGAATAGATTTTGCGGTACTTTCGTATCATATATATGATAGAGAGCGATACCTTTCCTTTATTAGTTATGCTGAAAAATTGGGATTATATTACAGTCCACTCGTAGAAACGGGAGATGCTCTTTCCGATCAGAACTTACATGGAATTGATCAAAAGGGTGATAGAATGCTTGGCTTTGCAATTAACCCTGGAGCGCAAGAGGCTGTAAAGACATATCTTCTGGGTGCTATAGCTGCAACTTATAAAAGCCCCGCTACACTTAAAATTGACGGAAAGTCGGTTGTTTTTGTATATGATGGACATTGGTTTGATCCAAGTTGGGATCGGAAATCAAAGGAGCAATTAGCTGGAAGAATAATTAAGCAGTATGAGAATATAAATCCAGAGAATCCCTATGTTGCAATTTCAGAAACTTGGGGTGTTCCTATTAATGGACTGGAAGATCTCATTGCTCAATATCCTGAGGACCTGGCTCATTTTAATGGAAGTATTATTTCTGAACGGGATTATAAGCAAGCTTTTCTTGATGAATATGTTGATTTTTGGACTTCAATTAGGTACGATGTAGAAAATAAAGTTGGTCCTGTCTATTTGGCAAGTACATATGCTTCACCAATTCCAAAAAATGATAGCCAAGTGATTCGTAGTGATACATTTACTAATGTGAGAGTTTTCGATAATGAATTTTTTTATAGTTTGTCAAATACGTGGGTAAACTGGCGCAATGTTGTAAGTCCAACAAAAATTATGGATGTATGGGAACAACAATTACAGGATCAGGCGCAAAGAGATCGAAGCATGAATAAGCCAGTGTTCATAGCGGTTAATCCAATGTATCAAGATACTGTTATTCGCGGCAAACTTGGTTTTCAAATTCCTGCCATGGTTAACAATTCTAGCATTTATGATTGGACTTGGCAGCAGGTGTTTAAAAATAAAGCTGATTATGTATTAATCGCAACCTGGAATGAGTTTTTTGAAGGATCCACAATTGAACCAACAAGGCAGTTTGGATCTTATTATCTCGATGAAACAAAAAAATATATTGATATTTTTAAACAAGCAGCGCCAAATAATTAAATTGGTAACATAATGGTAAAGGATTTTGTATTAGTTAACTTACATCTCCAATAATAAATTTATTAACATTAAATTATGTATTCAATTATCCTCTGCGGTGGCTCTGGCACTCGTCTTTGGCCGCTTTCGCGCAAAAACTTTCCAAAACAATTTCTGAAGCTCTATAATGAGTATTCTCTTTTACAGGAGACTTTTTTGCGGGTGCAAAAAATCATGCCAACCGAGAATATTTTCTTGGTCACCAATGAAGAAAATTATTTTAATGTCTTTAATCAAATTAAGGATATTCATCCAAAAATCAAAGAAAGCCAGATTATTATTGAGCCTGCTTCACTTAATACTGCTCCAGCGATTGCTTTGGGAGTGAAATATCTGGTGGAAAAAATTAAAATCGACAATAATGAGTCGGTGATTTTTTTGCCAGCTGATCACTATATTTCCAAGCCGGAAATTTTTGTTCAAATTGTGAAGGATGCAATGAAAAAAGTTGGCGATCATATTGGGACAATTGGGATCACACCCTTGGCACCTGAAACAGGTTTTGGCTACATCAAAAAAGGAAAAAAAGAAGATGGCTATTTTTTGGTGGATGCTTTCGTGGAAAAACCCAACAAAGAAATTGCGCAGCAGTATCTGCAATCTGGTCAATATGTTTGGAATTCCGGCATGTACATTTTCAATGCGCAAACGTTTGCCCAGCAACTTGAAAAACATGCGCCAAAACTTTTTGCCGCCTTCGAGAAAGACTATGCTGATTTTGTTGAAGATTTTAAACAACTTGAAATTGAATCAATTGATACGTCCATTTCAGAAAAATCCAAAGACGTTGTTGTTTTTGAAGGTGATTTTGGTTGGAGCGATATTGGATCTTTTGATGCCTTGGCTGATGTGTTGACTGCCAAAGATGCTTTGCAAGAGAGGCATATCTTGATTGATAGTAAAAATGTTTTTGTGCATTCTTCGACGAATCGGTTGATCACCACGATTGGCGTGCAGGATTTGGTGGTGGTGGAGAACAATGACTGTATCTTGATTCACAAAAGAGGTCGCAGTGAAGATGTGAAAAAAGTTGTCAATTATCTCAAGGAAAATAATTATAAAGAAATTCAGCATAACGTTGAAGTGCAGCGACCTTGGGGAAAATATGAAGTGCTGATTGAGGACCCTGGGCATAAAGTGAAAAAAATCACAGTTTATCCCAACTCTTCTTTGAGTTTGCAGTCGCACGCTCGTCGTTCTGAGCATTGGGTGGTGGTCAAGGGAACCGCTCAAGTGGTTAATGGTGAAAATACGTTGACTTTGCATGAAGGCGAAAGTACTTTCATCCCGGCAACTTTCAAACACCGTTTGTCAAATCCAGGTGAAATAAATTTGGAAATCATTGAAGTGCAAACTGGAGATTATTTGGAAGAAGATGACATCGTGCACTATGAAGATGATTATGGGAGATAGGCGTAGATTTTGACAGTATGTGTTTGAAATTTATTAAGGCTAGTTATTTTTATAAATAACGGACCATACGCGAATTATGTTTCTTGGAAGCTAAGTTAGAAATTTTTACTTCCCTTGTTTACTTTTTAGAGCGCGCATACTTGGCTAGGAGTTATAGCTACTCGCTCGCAGTTCGCTGTCGCTCATAAGGCCCCCAAGGCAAACAAGCTCGTAAAAATTCAGAAATAGTCCTTGATTGGAATCATGTGTTGCGCATGACACTAGAATTCACATCTAGCACGTTTTCTATTGATAAAATAGCTTAAATGTGGGTATAATAAACATATGAAAAGTCAAATACAACAAATTATAAAAAATGCCTTGATTGAAGCAAAAGAGGCGCATGGTTGGACTGCCTTATTGGCAGATAAACTTGAAATAGTTATAGATTACCCGAAAAATGAGCAATTTGGGGATTATACGTCGAATATTGCGATGGTTTTGGCAAAAAAGCTTGGGAAAAGCCCAATGGAAATAGCAAATCAATTGTCGTCAGTCATTAGTCATCAGTCATCCGGGATGGATACTTTTGAAAAAATTGAAGTTGCGGCGCCAGGGTACATTAATTTTTATTTGTCGAAAAAATATTTGCAAGGGGTGGTAGAAAAAATTAATATTGAAAATAGTAATTTCGGAACTGCTGAAAAGAAAAATGAGAAAGTGATGATTGAATTTTCGCAACCGAATACACACAAGGAATTTCACATTGGTCATTTGAGAAATGTATTTATTGGTGCCTCGCTTGTTAGTGTGATAAGAAAATCTGGTAGTGATGTGGTTAGTGCTAATTACATTGGAGATACTGGTTCTCATATTGCAAAATGCTTATGGGGAATTGCTAAATTTCACAGCGGAGAAGATATGGATAGTATTTTGAATAAGGCTGAATTTTTGGGAAATGTTTATAGTCAGGCAGTGCAGGCTATTGAGAATAATCCTGACTTTGAAAATGAATTCAAAAATGTCCAGAAAGAACTTGAAAATGGTGACCCGAATTTGGTTGAGTTGTGGAATAAAACAAAGCAGTGGTCACTTGATGAATTCCAAAGAATATATGAGAAACTCGGCGTATCTTTCGACGTTTATTTCTGGGAAAGTGAGGAGGAACTCGAGGGTAAAAAAATGTTAAAAGAATTGATGAAGGTGTCTTGTATCAAGAAAAGTCAGGAAGCAATAGTTGCAGATCTTGAAAAATATAATTTGGGAGTCCTTGTCTTGGTCAGAAAGGATGGCAGTGCTCTTTATGGGCTCAAAGACATTCCGCTTGCTGTAAAAAAATTCAGGGAATTTTCAATTAACCGTAGTGTGGTTGTCGTTGATTTGCGTCAAAGTTTGTATTTTAAGCAGATATTTAAAATTCTTGAGTGCATGGGATTCCATGAGAAGATGCAGCATATCGGTTACGAATTCGTTTCCTTAAAAGGAAGCGAAATGATGTCTTCCAGAAAAGGCAATATCATACCTGCTACATATTTGATTGATGAAACAATAAAGAAAGTAAAGGAAAAATTTCCACAGACAGATGCTGCCGAAGGGATTGCAATAGGTGCGTTGAAATTTTATATGCTTAAATATTCATCCCAATCTAAAATAGAATACAATATTGAAGAATCTGTAAAACTAGAAGGAGCAACTGGACCATATGTGCAATATGCGCATGCTAGAATAAGTAGTATTCTATGTAAGGCAAAGGATGACCTTGGAGTTGGTTTTCAGTCTGTGCCATCTGACTGCGGCTTGTTGGTGCATGAAAAAGAATTGAGTCTCATGAAGGAACTTAATTCTTTTCCACAACTAATTGAATTGGTTGCTACAAATTATGAAATTCACAGGCTTACTCATTATGCGATAAAATTGGCTGATAAATTTCATTCTTTTTATGGTGCTTGTCGAGTGATTGATGAAAGCAATAAGGAGCTTTCAAATGCTAGACTTTCTTTGATAAATGCTGTTAGGACAGTGTTAGCTGAAACGTTATCATTAATCGGCGTTGATGCTCCAGAGAAAATGTAAGTATTAAGTTTATAAAGTTTAAAAGTTGTAAAGTTAAAAGTTCTCCTGAGTCGCTTCGCGACACTGTGTGACTTTATGGACTTTAGGAACTTTAAAAACTTTTAACTAAATCTATGCGTATAGGAATCGATGCAAGGTCAATATTGAATCCTGAAAAGGGAGATGCAATTGGGGTGGGTCATTACACATATCAACTTATTCGCCATCTTTTGGAAATTGATAGTGAAAATGAATATGTCATCTTTTTTGATTATCGCGTGCGAGAAAAAGATATCAAGAAATTTACCAAGCCAAATGTAAAAATTGAATTTTATCCCTTTTCTGATTATAAGAAATATCTCCCTGGGGCTTATAGTGAAATTTTGGGAACGGCAACTTTGCAAAAAGAAAATTTGGATGTGTTGCATTCAACTTCAGCGCTTAATCGGATTCCAATGGGCTATCAAGGGAAAACCATTGTGACTTTTCATGACATGGCTGCTTTTGAAATTCCGCAATATCTGCCAGCAATTAGTAGAACCAGGGACAAAGCAATTTCCAATATCATGGCCGCCAAGGCAGTTAAAATCATTGCCGTTTCAAATTCGGTCAAAGCGGAACTTAAAAAACATTTGAAAATTGTCGAGGAAAAAATGCAAGTTGTTTATAGTGGTTTGGACGGACGATTTTTCCAAGAGCCAGAAACAAGTGGCGCCAAAATTTTGAGCAAATATGACATCAGCAAGAAGTATATTCTCTTTTTGGGAACCCTGGAACCTTCCAAAAATATCAATCAATTGTTGCAAGCTTTTGCCAAATTCAAAAATCTGCAGAAAAAACAAAACGGTGGTAAATTTGATTTTCAATTGGTGTTGGCTGGTAAAAAAGGCTGGATGTCAAAAGCTTATCCTCAAATTATCAAAGATTTGGGCTTGATTAAAGATGTTATTTTCACGGGCTATATTATTGGAGATGAGTTGGTGCCACTTTTCCGTGGGGCAGAGTTTTTCGTGATGCCTTCTTTTCATGAAGGTTTTGGAATGACAGTATTGGAAGCTTTTGCCACGCAGACCCCGGCGATTGTTTCCAGTGTGGCGTCACTACCAGAAATTGCTGCCGATGCAGCACTGTTTGTTGATCCGATGAGCATTGAAGAGATCACCAACGCGATGAGCACCCTGGCTAATGACCCAGCTCTCTGCAATGAACTTCGCGCCAAAGGTTTGGAGCAAGCCAAAAAATTTGATTGGAAAAAAACCGCCGAGCAGACGCTAGAGATTTACAAAAGTTTGAAATAGTTTTATACTTCAACTATGAAAAAACAGGCAACCAAGAAAACTTATTCCGAAGATTATGTCGGGGCTATGCTTGAAGAAATCCGAAGCGACTTCAAGGTTTTTGGCGAGGGGCTTAATGGCGTTCAAAAAAGTTTGAATGATTTTAAGGCTGAAACTGAAGCTAATTTCGAAACGTTGTTTAGATTTAGAGATGAGACTAAAGCTAATTTTGAAACTTTGTTTGAGTTTAGAGATGAGACTAAAGCTAATTTTGAAACCTTATTTGAATTTAGAGACGAAACGGCTGCTAATTTTAAAAAAGTATTTGAATTTAAGGCTGAAACAAAGGATAACTTTTCGACAACGATGGACTATCTTTCCAGGATAGACGATGAAATTACTGATATTAGAGCTG
>CAISKQ010000023.1 GCA_903885965.1 uncultured bacterium | reverse complement strand
AGTGACATTGAAGCTGGTGAAGAAATGAGAAAAGAGAAAATGAAGGTATTTTCTAAAATTAAAGTTAACTAAATTTTTCAAAAATGCCCAATATTGTAGCTTACATTTGAGGTATCATTCCTGTATTGGAATATACTGGACCTAAAAAAGGGCTAGATTTTGGTTTTTTTCAAATTTAGCCCGTTCTTTTCCGCATAATCTAACAGAAAATCGTTGATAATAGGTGGATACGAATACCAAAAAAAATCTTCTTCCCCACTTTGTTTTTCAGGCGAAAGACGCAAAATCAGGGGACTGAGCCCAAATTTTTCCTCAATTCTTTCAATTGCAGGTAGTACGACCTGGCTGGCGAACTGACTCTCGCCTTCATCTTCTTCAGGATCCAAAATAAAACGCTCAAACAAAACACCGTGTGCGACAAAATGAAGCATCAAGTAATAGTAATATTCCCTGGCAGCACCAATATTATGGAACCATTTTGAATTATCTAAAAGCTCAAAATCATGACCTAACATGTCTAAAAGATTATGATGAAATTCAACAAGACCTTCTCCGTTCTTAGTTTTTATTTCCCCTATTTTGCACTTCTCGTTTTTATGAAAATCCATAATATCTAACATTGCTGGAGATCCGTCAGCCAATTCTACCCTCAGACGACCAAGGGCTTTTTTACATTCATTAAAATGCACAAAGATATCATCGAAATATTCCAACACTAAAGGTTCGGCACCGAGATATTTAGCTCTGTAATAATATAGTTCCGATGCATTTTCGGCTGTACATAATTGCCTAAAAAGAACTGCCCGGGGCTTGTCCTTAAAATTTTCCATAAAATTACCACCCAACTCTTTCTCAATCATCTGCTTCAAATTCTCATCATTCCGCCTTCTTTTAAGCTCCTCCCTGGCATAGTCCAGAGACACATAGATGTCTTTATACATATATTTTTTGGATTTTTTCTTCTATTTCACTTCTTAATTTCCTTGAGTAACATTGCCAGTAGATATTTTCCTCATCACTAAGTGATGAAATTGGCACTATTAAAGGCTTGATTCCAAATATTTTTTGAATTTTTTTAATATTCTTCAGAACAACATTCTTAGTAAAATAATACTCTTCTTCGTTAGTAAGAAAATTCTCAAACAATATACCATGGCACAAAAAAAGAGCGAGATACGCCAGATAGTATTTTTCCGGAACTATGCCCTTTCTCTTATACCATCCATCAACGTCATGGATTTCACATTTCATATCTTGTCTTTCAAGTTCTTGACGAAAGAGTCTATTATGGAATTCAACAAGATTCTCCCCCCATATTGTAGTAGCATCCTTGATTTTCTTGCCTTCAGAAGTTCCCATATCAGTTATACGTAAAGTATCTATCTTCATGCCGCCCTTCTTTCCCATTCCATCGAAAAAAAACATCTTATACAGGTGATACTTGCAAGTATTACCAGCATAAAAAGCGTCATCAACATGCTCATAAAAAACTGGTGACAACCCGCTTTCTTTTGCCAGTGCTAAAAACATTGCAGTATCATAGTTTGGACTAGCCACATGACGGGACATAATAACCTTTGGCTCATCCTTCAAAAATGAAGGAAAATCATTTTCGAGAAATTTTTCAACCTTTGTACGTAATTCTTTATCATTCCATCGTCTTTTAATCTCTTTATTAGCAATCGAAAAAGGCGTATATATCTCTTTGACATCTATTTTTCTTTTGAATCCAATTTTCTCGGCTATAATATCAATCATAAAAATATTATCCCCGTTATTAATTTAATCCTAACACTAAACAAACTATTTGAAAAATTTATTAGCCAACCGTAAATATCAATAATCTAAAATTAAACTTCTGTCGCGATGCGAAACCTTTTTGACACAAAAGAGTGAGTCCGCAAATCATTTGAAATGCGGACCCCCCAATAAACTCATGGTAGTTTGATAGCCAAAAACATAAATCCTCGTCCAGAACAACATCTGTAAACCCGACACAAGTACCAACAATGTTTTTGATTTCGTGTTCCATAGAATCACAAAACCTACTGCGCCTACCCACCAGATCACCGGAAGAGTAACTATGGCTTTAATTATTATGCCCAGATAATATGCTCTCTCAATTACATAATCGGTGATTTTTTTCAGTCTTCCCATAAGGGTAAAATCTACTTCCGATTTGTCATTGGCAAAAATTATCGAACGGGAAATAATAACGTTTCCGCACCACAATATAAGGAAAATAACTCTCCAATCGACTTTGGCATAAATTAAAGCCCCGACAATGACTTGGGTCAGAGCAATTAAGCCACATTCGATAAGCACATAGAACAGAAAAAAGCTACCTGTTAGCAAAATTCCTTTTTTCATTTTTCAACCCCCTTGGTATTATTTTGAGTCGTTTTTGACCATTTTAACGGGTCATACGCAATTCATGGTTCCAACCAAATACTAGCTCTGAATTTTTACGAGCTTGTTTGCTTTTTAGACCATTATGAGCAACAGTGACTACTGAGCGATTGGTCATAGTTCCTAACCAAGAGCGTGTCCTAAAAAGCAAACAAGGGAGGTAAGAATTTCTAACTTGGTTTACCAGAACCATAATTTGCGTATGACCCATTTTAACTTTTGAATTCAAGTTATTTTTTACTAAAGAACAAGAATGATTAAGAAAAATGAAGTCTTTCTAAATCTTTCTCGTGCTTCAGAATGTATTCTGGTACTTCAAAACATGAGCTAACTGAGTAACTAAAGGATGGAGTGTTAAAATATTAAGCCCTTCCCTTAGGGTGGATCCATGAGTAACTTTCTATTATACATGCAAATAAGAATTTGTCAATAGGACGCAGCGTAACTCCTCACTGACCCCTCTAAGCACTTAAAATTTCCCGTATTTCATGATACAATTAAGCAATGAGAGGACAATTAAGCGATTTGCAAAGACAAAAACAAATAAATTCCAGACTTAAAAACGAGAATGCTATCCTACGGGAAAAAGTAAAAAGAATTCCAGTTTTAGAGGCTGAGATTGTAACCCTAAAGCAAGACT
>CAISKQ010000022.1 GCA_903885965.1 uncultured bacterium | reverse complement strand
CGGTCGGTCTCCATAGTGATTTTCATACACCACTATTGTAGACATTATCCGCAATCTAAGCGAGTGACCCTCTTTCGGGGGTCATTCTGCGTTAGAAACCGAAACCCATTTGAGGGGTCATTCTGTATTGGACAAGACTCCGCATATTTTTTTAATTTTTTTTGTGGTATAATTCCCACATATGGAATCCAAACTTTCTTAAAATATAAAACTACTTTGAATTATGGAAAAAATGCCACTTTATGCTATTGAAAAAAAGGAAAAAAATCATTTGGAACTCTCAAGAGAACAAACGGAGTCTGTCCGGGATATTACGCTCGGTATCGAGGAAGTGGATCAAATTGTCCATGAGCTTGCGGTCGATGATGTGGTGCGGACGCTTGAAAACGGACATCCACTCAACAGACTCATCGCTGACGAGGATGGAGCCGTTTCCGGGTATATCGCCTGCGAGGATTTCCTTCCGCGCGAGGCATATATCAAATATCTTGGGACGACAAAATCGACGGGTCGGAACCTTCTTGCCGAGATCCCAGCATTTTTGAAATACGCCGAGCAGGCAGGATATCTAGCACTTAACTTCCATGGGTGGAACGCGCGTTTGAACCGTATCATGGAGCGATACGGCTTCGAACGGTTGCGAACCGATACACGGAACGGACTTTCGGCTGACTATTATGAAAAGAGACTTGGGGTACAGAAATCATCCGAGGAAATCGAACAAAACAGGAGCGACGCGTTCGAGCAGAAATACGCAACCAAACTCAATGCGGAATATCAGAAGGTGATGTCTTCGTTTCCAGTGGAAACGAAGGAGCGTGACAGCAAGCAGCGAAAAACTCGTTCAGAAAAGGAGCGGGACGTTTTCGCATCATTCAATACACTGCACTCACGATTAGAAGGAACTCTTAAAGGATTCGGCGAGAGGCAGAAACTGATCCTTCGGCTCAAGCTCGCCAGGTACTTTCAGAACAACGAAACGATCGACGAGAATACCCTTTATGATGCTATCGTCGAGTCTCCTGGTTTCCTTGATTCCGACAAGGGCTCGTTTTCCCGACTCTTGGAAGTGCATGAGGAGAAGACACTCATGAAGATCGCCGAGATACGCAAGCGTAAGGCTGAGGAGACTGGAGAGGGCTTCAATCCCTATGAGGCGCTCTATACCACCGAAAGCGGAAAGTATTATGTGGCGCGACTTTTGAACATGCCGCACCTCGAAGAGGAATCTGTATATATGAACCATTGTGTGGGAACGAGTGATTCATACGTCAATCGATTGAAAAAAGGTGAGATAGAAATCTTGTCGTTTCGGAATGTGCCGACGATAGATAAGGAAGGCAACAAATTGAATGCTGATGATACGCCGATTCTGACGATCGAATATAATTTGAAAACGAAGACGATCGAGCAGATGAAGAAATATCAGCATGAACGCAATCACCCGGAGTATGTAGAAGTCGATGACCCCTATTTTGATGATGTCATAGGCGCACTCAAGCAACTTCGAACGACCACAAGCGACACGGGAGAATCGCGTGATTTCAAGAAAATAAGCGAAAGCGAGCTCGGTAATATCGCGGTCGATGACTATCACCTCCTGACCGAACAGGGAGAGGTATCGATCGACGATTTTGATCTGGAGAGTGGCATATTCGTATTGAAAACTGGCCGGATGGATATCACTCCCGATATACCCAAGGAGAAGGCAGCAAGGATACTGGCCATCGTGGAGCAAATCAAATGCGCTCCCGAAGAAATCGCCTACACACATGAAGAAGTAAATGTACATACCAAAGCTTACATTGGCCCATGGAGTGTCGAGATTTTTCAAAAAATCAAAGCATATTCAAACATTGAGCATCTGTATGAATCTTTTCCTGATAAAAAAATCTTTCTGCAAACAATCAAAACAATTCCAACTCTGGATTCTCCGCCCAAAGCCCAGGAAGCTCTTGATAAAGAAAACATATATACTTCGGACTGGGGAAAAGATATTTTACAAAAAACTGAATTTTCGAAAGAAAGCAAAGAATATGACCTGGTCAGATTTTCGGTTGCCCAGCTTGGTTTTCCCAATGGTGCAACTACGGATGAAATCTACAAAAAAGCCGAGGAATTAGGTTTAGAACTTTGCCCAGCAGAAGTTGGGCCACTCTTGAGGCTTCAAAGCAAAATTAAAGATTGGACATTAATTGCAATGGAGCAAGTTACAGACCGTGGCGGCGGTCCGAACATTTTCAGCTTGCTTTCCGATGGTGACCAGTTGAGGCTCAATGGCCGCTATGCCAGTTCAGGCAAGCAGTGGGACAGCTACCTCCAGTTCGTCTTCCGTTTCCGCAAGTTTGCTACTTAGAAAATTTGGCTTTTTGCATTTTTTTTGAAACTTTGAATTTTTGAAACTTTGAAAAAATGGGAGTTAACCTTTCGAGAACTTAAAAATCTGCTATAATTAAAAAGGATTGGCCATATCGAAAGGTGACTGGGTATAAAGTTTAAGCAGAGCTTTTCGAACCCTTTCTGCAAGTGCGCGTTCAAAACACAAACGGCCAAGGCTTTTTGTTGGGTAGCGTGAGAATATGTAAAAAAAGAGAACTACTTGGTGTGCAGTGGCGGTGGATTTTTGATCCCAAATAAAATACAACCCAATGATTTTACTAGTTGGTAGATTTATAGGTGGTGGCATAGATGGCATTGCACGCATAAACAGACCGTGACGGCGATCCGAACATTTTCAACTTGAATTCCGATGGTGACCAGTTGAAGCTCAATGGCAACAATGCCAGTTCAGACAAGCAGTGGAACAGCAACAACCAGTTCGTCTTCCGTTTCCGAAAGTCATTTCTTTTCCGCTCCACCAAAGGCGCGGTTTTTCTTTTCCAAATTTTTTAAACTCTCTGACCAGCCCCAAAGCATCCTACCAATTTCTTCAAGCTTAAAAGAAACTTGCTCAAATTGTTTATGTGAAAGAAGTTTGGCTTCCCACATCGTGGAAATCAAAAATTTAAGAGCATCCAAAAGAAAAATACAATCGGAAATTTTTCTGGTTTTGTTTTCAACCTCATCTTTATTGATAAAATAAGCAACTCGCGCAAGTTCAAGCAAGTCAAGATATCTGTTTTCAATTCTTGCTCCAATTGTATAGCGCGCGCTTTTTGGAATATGCACGGAAATATTCATCCAAATCAAATATCCCTCCTTGATTCTTTGCAAAATCGAGATGTTTTTTGGCGAAAGATGTGTCGGGGGGGGGGGCATTAAAAGAATTCATAATGATTTGTATAATAATATCATATCCATGGAAAATTTGCTCATTTCTTGGAATGAATTTTTGCAAGGCAAGCGAAAAAGAAAAGATGTTGCTGAATTTCAACTTAATTTTATGGATAATGTTCTTAGCTTGCACAGTGATTTAGTCCAAAAAAAATATCAACACGGGAAATATCAAGCTTTTAAAATTAACGATCCAAAACCTCGCGATATCCACAAGGCCAGCGTACGCGATCGACTTTTACACCATGTGCTTTATCGAATTTTATATCCCTATTTTGACCGAAAATTTATTTTTGATTCCTATTCTTGTCGACTTAATAAGGGAACGCATAAAGCCCTCAAGCGCTGCAAGGAATTTGGACGGAAAGTTTCAAAAAACAATACAAAAACTTGCTGGGTTTTGAAATGCGACATCAGAAAATTTTTTGCTAGTATTGATCATAAAATTTTGAAAAGTATTCTAGCTCTACATCTTGAAGACGAAAATGCGATCAAGCTTCTCGGAAATATCATTGATAGTTTTTATGAAAAAGACAAAAGCGGAGTTGGTTTACCCCTGGGAAATTTAACAAGTCAGTTGTTAGTGAATATTTATCTGAATGAATTTGACCAATTTGTAAAACATAAATTAAAAGCTAAATACTATCTTCGTTACGCGGATGATTTTGTCTTTTTTTCGCAAAATGAAAAAGAATTAAAAGACTTAATTCCTACTGTCGCGGATTTTCTGCAAAGCAAATTAAAATTAGAACTGCATCCTGATAAAGTTTTCATTAAAACGCTTTCATCCGGCGTTGATTTTCTTGGCTGGGTGCATTTTCCGCATCATCGAACCCTGCGAACTTCGACAAAACGGAGGATGTTTCGAAACATTAGGAAAAATCCCGAAAACGAAAGTTTGCAATCGTACCTAGGAATGTTGGGACATGGGAATACGTATAGTTTGAGTAAAAAAATATACTCCTTTAATTCAAGGGATAAGGAAAGGACTTAATTTCTGGCTGTTCGCAAACTTTCGCAAGTTGCAAACCCTTTACATATTCCCATTTTTCTGATACCATTTTTAATTAGCAAATACTTGAACTGTAGAATGTATTTTGTATTAGGTATAATGTATTTGGTATGAAATATTACATCATATAGTAGGCGATTTTGCGAAACAAATTTATACATTATACATTATACCTGCCTACCGGACAGGCAGGCAAGATACTAAATACATAAATACTATGGCTTCCAAAAAAACAACTTCAAATGGTGGGCGAGACATTGTTATCAAGGGTGCGCGGGTGAATAATTTGAAAAATATTGACGTGACAATTCCACGAGATAAATTCGTGGTTATCACTGGGCTTTCTGGGTCTGGAAAATCTTCGCTGGCTTTTGATACGATTTATGCTGAAGGAAATCGCAGATATATGGAAGGACTTTCTTCTTATGCGCGCAATTTTTTGGATCCTTCGGTCAAGCCTGATGTCGACAAAATTGAAAATCTTTCGCCGCCGATTTCGATTGACCAAAAAAGCATTTCGCGCTCTCCGCGTTCAACTGTGGGAACACTGACGGAGGTGTATGATTATTTGCGCATTTTGTATGCCAAAGTTGGCATCATCCATTGTCCGGAGTGTGGCACTTCCATGCAAAAAAGAAGCAATCGTGAAATCTTGGATGAGATTTTGACTTTTTCTCATCACACGCAAATTGCTATCTTGGCCAAACCGAAAGATGCTTCAACTGGCAAAGAACTTTTGCGCCACATTCAACGGTTGGGTTATGCGCGTGTGCGCTTTGGCGAGAAAATGTACACCATCACGGATGCACTTTCTTTGGATGAAACTGAAATTATCGGTGAAATTGAAATGGTGATTGATCGGGTGGTGTTGGATAAGAAAAATCCTGACAATGAACGGATGTTAGATTCAATCGAAACGGCTATGAAAATGGGCAACAACTCGATGAAAATTTTGTTTGATAATGTGGAGGAACGCAGTTATAATCAAGATTTTTTTTGCAGCAAATGCGGAATCAAAATTAAGGAAGTGACGCCGCGTCATTTTTCTTTCAACTCTCCCGAAGGAGCTTGTGACACTTGTAGCGGTCTGGGATACACCTTGAAAGTCAATCAAGAGTTGGTGGTCCCAAACAAAAATCTTTCCATTTTAGAGGGAGCAATTCTTCCTTGGAGCAAATCAGGCGGCAAAATCAATGGACAAAATAGTCAACTGCTTTTGCTTAAAGAAGTTGCCAAAAAACACAAATTTTCTTTGAGTGTGCCGATGAAAAAACTTTCCAAGAAACAATGGGACGTGGTTCTTTTTGGTGGTGAAGGTTTTGAGGGCGTGATTCCAGCCTTGGAGAAAAAATATTTTGAAACAAAATCGGAATATTTGCGCAGTGAAATTGAGAAATATATGACCGGCCGTACTTGCGAAACTTGTCAGGGAAAAAGACTCAAGAAAGAATTTTTGGCCGTTGAAATCAATGGGAAAACTATTGATGATTTGGTTTGTTTGAGCATCACTCATCTGCAAGAATTTTTTGAAAAGGCTGGCGTTTGGAGTCAAACAACTCAAGAAAAAGAAATTGAGCGACCGGTTTTTCGAGAAATTTTGCAGCGTCTCAAGGCATTGGAAAATGTTGGTTTGGAATATTTGAATTTGGGGCGCAGCGCGCAAACAATTTCCGGTGGCGAAGCGCAGCGTATTCGTTTGGCAGCGCAGCTTAATTCGCAACTCATGGGTATTGTGTATGTTTTGGATGAGCCTTCTATTGGCCTGCATAGTCGCGACACGGAAAAATTGATTGCCACGATGCGTCAGCTGCAAAATGTGGGTAATTCTTTGATTGTGGTTGAACATGACGAAAGTATTATTAGGGCGGCTGATTGGATTGTGGACATGGGACCTGGCGCCGGAGAAGAAGGCGGCATCGTGGTTTTTGAGGGTGACTACAAGAAACTCATCAAAAGCAAAAATCTCACGGCGCAATATATTTCCAAAAAGAAAAAAGTTTCTGACAAGAAAAAATATCGAACTGGTAATGGCAAGCAAATTGAAATCATCGGTGCCACGGAGCACAACCTTAAAAACATTGATGTGGCTATTCCATTGCACAAGTTCGTGGCTATTTGCGGCGTGTCCGGCTCTGGGAAATCAACTTTGGTCAAGGACATTTTGTCCAAAACTTTGTCACGACATTTTTATGGCAACAAAGATTTGCCAGGCAAACACAAGAAAATCAAAGGTTTTGAAAACGTCAAAAAAGTTATTAGCATTAATCAAAATCCAATCGGACGCACGCCGCGTTCCAATGCCGCGACCTATACGGGCGTGTTCTCGCACATTCGTGATCTTTTTGCTAGCGTGGAAGAAGCCAAAGCGCGCAATTACACTGCTAGTCGTTTCAGTTTCAATATGAAAGGCGGACGCTGCGAAGTTTGTCAGGGCGATGGTTCGCGAAAAATTGAAATGCATTTACTGCCGGATGTGTATGTGAAATGTGAAGCTTGTGACGGTACGCGTTTTTCTAAAAAAACTTTGGAAATTGAATATAAAGGATTTAACATCGCGCAAATTTTGGATATGGATGTGCGTTTGGCGCTGCGATTTTTTGCCAGACACCCGCTGATTGCCGAGAAACTCAAAACCATGGAAGACGTGGGTTTGGGCTATTTGAAACTCGGGCAAAGTGCCACCAATCTTTCCGGCGGCGAAGCGCAGCGCATCAAATTAGCCACAGAACTTGCTCGCAAATCAACTGGCAATACTTTGTATATTTTGGATGAACCGACGGCGGGACTTCATTTTGATGACATTCGTAAATTGCTCATTGTGCTTAACGCTTTGGTAGACAAGGGTAACACTGTCATTGTGGTTGAACACAATCTTGACGTAGTCAGGGATGCTGACTGGGTAATTGAGCTTGGTCCAGATGGTGGAGATTTGGGAGGCTTTCTTAATTTTGAAGGCACGCCAGAGAAATTAAAGAAGGATAAGAAGAGTTGGACCGCGAAATATTTATGATTTTTTTGAGAAAAATCATAAATATTTCTAAATTGAAAAATCAAAAATCAAAAATCAAAATGGAAAATGGTATTTTCAAAATAGAGTGCTAAATTATTTTGAATTTTTAATTGTCATTTTCATTTTTGAGATTTGCATTTTGCATTAAAAAAGCAGCAAGATGATTATTGCTATTGTTGAAAAAACAATGTCATTCAGGTTGTTTCGCAGGTTCCAGTCATAGCGTTTGTCACCTTTGGGGTAGGGATGAACCCAACCATGAAAGTCGTAGAGTTTTCCGAGAAAATTGAAATGAAATTTCCAATATAGCACTGTAAATAAATCTGGAAGCATGGAGAAAAAAGTTCCAATGAAAATATTTTTGGTTGTTGCAGTTGAAGAATGGGAAAATTTAATATAAAAGAGGATAATAGCTAGGCCTGAAAATAAATCGAGCGCAACTTTCCAAATTGTATCTTTGAAAGTTGATTTTCGGTTGAGATATTCGCCATGACGAAATGTATCCAGGCAATAGTGCACTGCAATTGCCAATGGTGCTATAATGAATGGATTAGTAAGTTTTTTACCCAGGGCCGCTCCGACCAGGGCGTGAGTTATTAGGATCATATAACTTTGTAAGTTTATAACGTTATGAAAGGAATTTTATATATCATCGCAACTCCTATTGGAAACTTGGAGGATATCACTTTGCGGGCACTTCGCACTCTGAAAGAAGTTGATGCAATTGCTTGTGAAGACACGCGAGTCACGAGTCGACTACTTTCACATTATAGCATATCTAAACCGCTCCTCTCACTTCATCATCATAGCGGACAAGCTCAGTTTGGAAAAATTTTGACCTTACTTGGTGAAGGCAAGAGCGTGGCGTATGCTAGTGATGCTGGAACTCCTGGGATTTCAGATCCGGGAAATAAACTTGTTGAGGACGCCATTACTGAGGGTTTTTTAGTTGTTCCAATTCCTGGAGCATCAGCACTGGCAACACTTATTAGTGTTAGCGGTATTGATATGCAGGTTTTTTCTTTTCTCGGTTTTCCACCGCACAAAAAAGGACGGGAAACATTTTTTAAAGCGGTGTTAGTTTCAGAAAATCCAGTTGTTTATTATGATTCTCCACATCGAGTAATTAAAAATTTAAAACTTTTGCAAGCATTGGAAAACTCAGGGCAAGACTCAGAAATTTCAAAAAAACAAATCATCATAGGTAGGGAACTTACTAAAATGTTTGAGGAAATTGTTCGCGGAAGCATTGATGATATCGAAACTCATTTCACGTCTCATCCGGAAAAAATGAAAGGCGAGTTTTCAGTAATTGTTTACTGATTATTATCCGCGTTTGATTTATCTTTCAATGGGGGTTACACTTAGGCACTAGTATTCGTACTAGTGTTTTTGAATCTAGGTTTTTGAATATTTATAAAGAAATGTTATTGTTCTTTCAAGTTTAAACAGGAGGTTTTAATGCAATCACGTAAAACAAGAAAAAATAGAACTAATCCAACACTAGGAAGGCATCCTGGATGCAGCGCAGGAGTATCAACAAGGAGGGCTATCGTTCCAATAAAGGCCACAAATGGCAATTATTGGAAAGCTTGTCCTAGGCCTAAGTGTAAATATCAATATTTGTGGGATGGCGGGCATATTAAAGGCGTTGCCGATGCTTTCTGTCCTGGTTGCGGTGCGCCTATTGCGTGGCCGCCAGTAGGGTAAAATATTTTCAATATTTGAAAAAAAATCCCCTAAAGTAGTAGTTACTTTGATAACTGCTACTTTTTTTATACATATATTTTAAAATATATTATTTTGTATCTGCGGTGTGATTTTTGGGCTAATAGTTCAATACATATCTACGTTGCACCTTATGAAATCTAAGCTTATATTGTATTTAGTTAGCACTCCAATGTGTGCATGGCTTGATCATCCAAGCTTGACATTTTTCATTCATTAGTGTACAATCAGTTTAGCGTGTGGTGCTTCTTGAATTTTACTTTGTTTAAAGCTTTTTTTCTTCAAAAAATATAAAAATAAGCTTTCAAATCAATAAAAAATGCTCTTTCAGGGATTTTTACCGTTTTTTGTGCTAATGTTTTTGCAGAAAACAGCAAAAACGTAGATAGGAAAAATGGTATGTGTGCTCTGATTAAAATCGGAATTCTTTCAAGGAATTACAGCGATTAAAAGCCTTGGTGGTGGAATTGGTATACGCGCTAGATTCAGGTTCTAGTTCTCGCAAGGGATTGGGAGTTCGAGTCTCCCCCAAGGCACACTCTTATATGTTTCTCGTTTTATCTTTTATCGAAAAACAATATTTAGTAGTTTCCGTTAATGCGGAAAATGAATCATCTTCATGATTCAAAATTAATTAGAAATAATAGGGCAATGAGCCCGTTGCTATTATTGCAAGCTCAGAAATAAATAAAAGACTTTTATTATTTCACCTGTCTTGTTAAATAGTTAAAACTTTTAGTAAAAATAATTTATCACTTTTTTAATTTTTAACATTTAGTGAAAATTTTTTTACAAGTAAAAAAATATGTTTAAAAAACACGACACCAGTATAACTGGTCAAATCTTAGCTGATTTAAAAAAGCCAGTAGGAGGTTTTGAGAAAAAAACCCAAAATAATGTTTCTGCCAACAATAATGCTTCAAGAAGTAATGCAGGTAGCAGAAACAGCAACAATCCAAACAGACCAACGCAAGGTCAGCGTAATCAGGTTCAGGCTCAAGTGGTCAGACCAAGTGGTGCAAGCTCAGCCGCCTTGGGGTTTGCAGGCGCAGCTAACAAGCCAGCACCAAAAGTTGCAGGTGCAGTTGTTTCAGGTGGCAGCAATGGGCATGGTGGCAACGCTAGTCGGTCGCATGCTCCCAAAAAACGCAATTTGCCAGTGCGAAAAGCAAGCTCAAATCGCAAACCAATGATGCAGGGAAATCCTGCTGGGGATCATTTGCGAATCACACCATTGGGTGGCAATGAAGAAGTTGGTCGCAATATGACATTGTTTGAATACGGTGGAGATATTATTATCTTGGACATGGGACTTCAATTCCCAGAAGAGGATATGCCTGGAATTGATTACATCATTCCGAATATTAGCTATCTTAAGGGTAAAGAAAAAAATGTCAGAGGCGTGATTTTGAGTCATGGTCATCTTGATCATATTGGCGCAGCTCCGATTTTGCTGCGAGAACTTGGTTATCCCCCAATTGTCGGTCGCGATTTGACCTTGGCTTTGGTCAAGAAAAAGATGGAAGACTTTGAAATAAATTCTGCCAGTCAATTAAAATTGATCAGAGTAAACACTGTTGCTGACAAAATTAAACTTGGAAAATTCGAAATTGAATTTTTTGATGTTGAGCATTCAGTAATGGATGCAGTTGGTGTTATCGTGAAAACTCCAGATGGAACAGTTATCCACCCAGGCGACTGGACTATGGATAGCAACCCTGCAAATCTTGAAAGAGTAACTTATAGTCATCTTTCAAAACTTCCAGCGCCACGAATTTTGATGTTGGAAAGTTTGGGAGCAACTGATACTCGCATATCTGAAAAAACTGAGAACGATATGTATGTAAATTTGAATGAGTTGGTTGAATCTTCCAAGGGTATGGTGATTATCGGAACTTTCTCTTCTCAGATTAAGCGCATTGGAAAAATCATTGAATACGCTGATTCGATTGGAAAAAAGGTTGCCCTTGATGGATATAGCATGAAAATGAATATTGAGATTGCTAAAGAACTTGGATATATTAAAAATTTCAAGAGAACTCAAATTTCTGTTAACGAAATTCACAAGCATCCAAGAAACAAAGTTGTTGTTATTTGTACAGGCGCGCAAGGAGAAGGTAATGCCGTGCTTTCACGCATCGTCAATGACGAGCATCGTTTTATTAGGGTACAGAAAGACGATACAGTAATTTTCTCTTCATCAATCGTACCTGGAAATGAACGCACTGTTCAAAGACTTAAGGATGATCTTTATCGCAAGTGTGATAATGTTATTCACTCGGATATTCTGGACGTGCATACCAGTGGACACAGTAATGCTCATGACATTAAAGAAATTCTGCGTCAGATAGATCCAACCTTCTTTTTGCCAGTTTATGGTAATCACTATATGCTCAAAGAGGCTGAGAAATTGGGCGAGCGAGTTGGAATCAAAAAGGAAAATATTTTCGTTTTGGACAATGGAAATCAGCTTGAAGTTCATGAGAATAAAGCAAAAGTGCTTACTCAAAAAGTTGACACTAGCTATGTGATGGTTGATGGTCTTGGAGTTGGTGACGTCGGTGAGGTTGTGCTTCGCGACAGACAACTTCTTGCCAAAGACGGAATGTTCATGATTGTGGTTGTCATTGATTCAAAAACTAAAAAAATTGTGGGTACTCCGCAAATAACTTCTCGAGGATTTATTTTCGTGAAAGAAAATTTTGATCTTGTTAATGCGACTAAGCGAGTTGTTGAGAAAATTATTAAGGAAAAAACTTCCTCTGATGTTTCAGTTAATTGGGATTATGTGAAAAATAACATTCGCGAGTCAGTTGGATCGTTCCTATTTACCAAGACTGAACGAAGACCAATGATCCTACCAGTTGTAATTGAGGTCTAATTCTCCAGCTGGCGGAAGCTGCAAAATAACAAAGTAGTAAAACACAAAAACCCGGCGAGAGTCGGGTTTTTGCTTGCAAAAAAAGCCTATTTTGGGTATTATTAATTTATAACTTTATGAGACTTGCAATTTTATGACTGACAAAAAAAGAATTTTTTCGGGGATTCAGCCGAGTGGAAATTTACACATTGGAAATTATTTGGGAGCTATCAAAAACTGGGTCAAATTGCAAGATGAGTTTGAGTCGATTTTTTGTGTGGTGGATTTGCATGCCATCACCGTGCCACAAGACCCAGAGATGCTGCGCAAAAAGACCTTGGAAATTGCCAAGATTTATTTGGCAGCTGGCATCGATCCGAAAAAATCTTCAATTTTCATTCAGTCGCAAGTGTCTGAGCATGCAGAATTGATGTGGATTTTGAATACGATTACTAAGAATGGGGAATTGAATAAAATGACACAGTTTAAAGATAAAACTGGTTTTGATGAGGAAGAATTTGAAAAAAGTATGAAAGGACGGTTTGATACTGATATGGCTGCATATCTATCTGAAAATGGAGTAGAAATGGGAGAGGGGAAATCAGAGGAAATATTTAATATAGCTCATAAAATTACTTTAGAAGCTACAATTGAAACTTATATTGAAAGGGTAAAAAAACCATTTAATAATATATATATGGGTCTTTTTGATTATCCAGTCCTTATGGCTGCTGACATTCTTCTTTATGGCACGGAAGTTGTGCCGGTAGGGGAAGATCAAAAACAACATGTTGAACTTGCAAGAGATTTAGCTAAGCGCTTCAATCACAAATTTGGCGAAACTTTCATTGTGCCGAAAGCTTTCATTAAGGAAGAGGGCATGCGTGTCATGGGACTGGATGACCCAAGCAAGAAAATGAGCAAGTCTGCCACTTCAGAATATAACTATATTTCCTTGACTGACGATGCCGAAACTGTGAGGCGAAAAATCAAAAAAGCGGTGACTGATTCTGGCAGTGAAATTGTTTACAGCGATGAAAAACCAGCCCTGAAAAACTTGATCAACATCTATGCTTCTTTTTCCGGCAAGACCACGAAAGAAATCGAAGCGCTTTATGTCGGCAAAAGCTACGGAGATTTCAAAACTGATTTAGCCGAGGTTATCAACAGCTTTTTAACTCCGTTTCAGGAAAAATTAAATTTAATCTCTGATGAAGATGCTATGGAAATTTTGCGCGCCGGGGCCGAAAAAGTTCGACCGCTTGCGAAAGCCAAATTGGATGAAGTGAAAAAGAAAGTCGGATTTGTTTTGTAAATTTTCAGACAAAGTTTTTAAGCTTTATATTCACAGTATCCGCAGTAAATATTGATAAGGGAATAAGGATGCCGGAGGGATTTTTTTGGGTGGTTTGTGGGTAACTCCTCACTGACCCCTTTAAGCACTTAAAATTTCCCGTATTTCATGATACAATCAAGCAATGAGAGGACAATTAAGCGATTTGCAAAGACAAAAACAAATAAATTCCAGACTTAAAAACGAGAATGCTATCCTACGG
>CAISKQ010000021.1 GCA_903885965.1 uncultured bacterium | reverse complement strand
CCGTAGGATAGCATTCTCGTTTTTAAGTCTGGAATTTATTTGTTTTTGTCTTTGCAAATCGCTTAATTGTCCTCTCATTGCTTGATTGTATCATGAAATACGGGAAATTTTAAGTGCTTAAAGGGGTCAGTGAGGAGTTACGAATTTGAAAATTTTAATCCATTCCTTTTTGTGCTATAATAAAGTTAAGAATTTTTAAAGAGGTTAAGAGTTTAGCGACCTAACTTAATTCATTGTAGCAAGACGTTGTAGGCTTAGCTTCCAAGGGGAGGCTAAGCCTATTTGCACCTGGCAGTGTTTTATAATTCGGTATAAATCCTATTTTCTTAAGGCGTATGAAGAAAGCGTATGAAGTTCTCTCTCTTAAACGGTAGAAAATCCAAAACTTTGCTCAGGCTGGCACTAATTTTTTTCGGGGTCGGTTTTTTGGTGTTCGGGGTTGGTTTCGAATCTCATGCGGCAGAAAATACGCCTGCCAAGAATTATTGGAAAACGTATTTTTCGAAAATCGAAGCGGATGCCGTCAAGAAGAATGCGGAAAAATATGTGCTTTCTGAAATCAAGAAAAAAAGCGATGCCTGGAAGGGTGTCTTTTCGAGTTTTAACATCAAAAAGGGTTCAATAGATTTCAGCAGAAAGTCAACGCAGGAGAGCGCCGACAAATGCGGATGAGCCTGCCTACCGGTAGGCAGGAATTTGGCGCTACCGAGGGCAAGGAGTTTGTGAGTGTCGACGAACAAATGACGCGACGCTAGGTAAGCTATTGTAAAATGGGATTCGAACCGGTAGCAGTAAGCTGGATTTAGTAGGAAATTATGGTATTTTAGCTATGGACAAAAAACCATTAAGGCTTTATACTGATTGATAGTTGTTGTTTTTGTATCTCGAAACCTATCAGAGAGATGTTGCCGTTGTAGCTCAGTTGGTAGAGCGCATCCTTGGTAGGGATGAGGTCTGCGGTTCGATTCCGCACAACGGCTCAGGAAATTTAAAAGGTATGGCGCCCCAGCACCAAATTCCGAAAAGAATTTGAGGTTGGATAAAATTTTCTTCACGGAAACGCCTCCGGCTTAGGTTAGTAATAATTGTAAATTTTAATAAAGAATTGGTGCGGGACGCTCATATTTGTAGCTGTTCGTACCTCACAGACAAATATGGCGACAAAGACAAAGGAAAATTTGGTGAAATTGAAATGCAGTGAATGCAAAAACATCACTTATTACACTTCACGTAACAAGAAAATAATCAAGGAAAAACTTGAGCTTAGTAAATATTGCAAATTCTGCCGCAAGCACACAAACCACAAGGAAATGAAATAACCTGTCAGTCACGACTGACGGGTTGCACCTGTTTTAGAAAATTAAAACAATAATTCCATGCACTAGCATGGCATTGCGGGGTTAGTATAATGGTAGTACGGAAGCCTCCAAATCTTTTGGCGTAGGTTCGATTCCTACACCCCGTGCCAAGTAGTAATAAGCGAGGTTAAAGCCTCGCTTTTGGCTTTTGTTAAGGGCTTTTTGTCCAGTTCTAACCTTAAATATTCTTGCAAAAGGGGAGTGTAACCATTCTTCACACACTGGAACCATTCTTCGGCTTCAATAGCCAAGATTTGGTCTTTTATGATCGGGTTCGAACATAGAGCGGACAATATTTCTTTTTTCTCTTCAGGCGTTCCTTTGTTGAATTTGATTTGGGCATAGGTCGCAAAGTTAAAAGTTCTTTCTGTAAGTTCTAGCCACTTTTCAGCCCTGTTTTCTGTTGTCCTCAAGCCCTCTTTGATTTGAGCGATTTTCTTTTGAAGCACTTCTTTTTCTTTTAAAAAAGCATCGTCGTCAATAAGTTTTCGGTATCTCATTTTAGTGAGCTCATCAAGATCTTCTTGTGCGGTGGTCATGCTTTTGTGTTGCATTTCATAAATCTTTGATCTGTCTTCAATTTCTGTATCATTACTTTTGCTTAGGGCTTCCATAGCCCAACGATTAAACTCTGGCAAAATTGTATAGCTATCCAAAACATCTTCGATTTGTTCTTCGAGTTTAACCTCGCTGAGAACTTTTCTTTGTGAGCATTTCACTGCAACTTTTCTTCGAGTACAATGATAGTATGTATATTTTTTAATTTCACCAGTACTAATGATAAGTTTCTCTTTTGTCTCCGCTGTGTGAAGGCAGTCACATTCTCCGCAATGTATCATTCCAGTAAAGGCATGCTTGTGAGTTTTTGGTCTTGGCTTACCTTTTCTGCCTAAAATAGTTTGAACCTTGTCATATTCTTCAAATGTTATCATTGGCGTATGTTTTCCTTGAAGTGTTTGTCCATTATGCATAAACATCCCTGTATAAAAAATGTTAGTGAATATTTTATACATTCCGCTCATGCCCAGTGGAACTCCGCCAAGATGTTTTCTTTGAATTGTTGTGAATCCCCATTCATTGTTTAGTTTTTCCAAAACCATAGGCACGGTATAGTTTCCAGTAAGCATAAGATCCCACGCCTTTCTGATTAGATTAAATCTTTCTTCGTCCTTTATTATGGTGTGATTATATAATTCATTCATATATCCAGCAGGAGCAAGTCCACCTTTCCAGCCATTATCTATTCTTCTTTGCATTCCTCTTTTAACATTTTTGCTTAAGTCTAAAATGAATTGATTGGCTGTGGCTGTTTCAACAGCGAAAACAATGACATTATCTTCAGGCAGATATTGTTTGTCTATGGTTTGAATTGATTTCAGAATTCCTTTTTGTGAAATCCAGCTAAGTCTCCCACTGTCTACAGGGTTACGGCTAAGGCGGTTGATCTGCCAGCACAAAATTCCATCAGCTTCACCTTTTTCTATTCTTCGAATCATCTCATCAAATAGGGGACGGTTATTTGGTTTCTTGGCAGATTTTGCTTCGGTATATATTTGCTTAACATCTAAATCCAAATCTTTTGCAAGTTGTTTCAATCTATCAACTTGATCATCAATTGATTGAATTTGGCGATCTTCACTTTCAGAGGATTTCCTGGCGTAGAGAAAGTATTTAATTTTTTGCTTAGTTTCCATATAATTTATGTTTATGATAATTATTTTTTGAATACCAAAAGGACGGTTCTGACTTATCCAACGAATCAAGAGACCGTTAGCAGAACCGCCCATCTGGTAGGACGATAAAATCTCTTGATATTTAGTTGGATAAGTACCTACATTATACCATTTTTCAATTTCAAAGCAACCTATAATAGGGGACAATTTTATGGTGCAAATTTATGATCCGTTTATATTTCCTGGTTGGTTTGCCAGCATAATATTCTCGTTTCATGTCCTCTTCCAGCTTTTCCATTTTTTGCTCCGAATCTAGGATTCTGAATAAATGATAATATTTCGATTTCCTATTTTCATTTTTGGATTTATATGTCAGTTCGTAGCAATGGCGACAGCCAAAATAATCACCATTTTTGTAAAGAACACCAATACGTCTATTGCAAGCTGTGCCATTTTTCACCAAAGGGCAGACAAACCACCATCTCTTTCCGCTGTAATTGCAATCCGTTGAAACAAGAGTGACTCGATAGTCAAAATTAGTTTTTTTTCCATCAGAATCAGTTTGTGAATATTGAAAGCGAATATGATTTTCGCCGTTCATTGTTGAAACACTAAAACTGATACTGCTTTTTGTGTCTGACCAACCATGCGTCCATTCTATTCCACCAGATTTCCAACCGTTTAGATAGTTATATTTTTTGAGCCACCATATTTCAACTTTTTTCAAATTGTCAGCTTCATCTCTAGCCATATTTTTTTCTGAAATCCTCCGAAATCATTAAGGATTACTTTTTTGAATTTATAATGTTAATGCTTTAGTAAAGGCAACAAGTGAGCTTTTACCGTTTCACCTGTTTCTACAGTTTTTTTTCCAAACGAACCCATTTATTCTTCTTTGGAAATATCCACATCGATAGCAATGGGAAGTGGAACTTTTTCACCTTTGCGTCCAGCTTGAATTCTTTGCAATTCATGCAGAGCTTTATAAATTCCTCTTTCCAAACATGTTTCATATCTGGTGAATTTTCCATAGCTGTCGGAGTTGGCAAAATCACTACTCAATGCTGATCCGAAGTTTTTGACTCCACCAAAAACACCCCTGATGTCAGCTTCAATCATTTCTCTTTCCCCTTTGAGTGCTCTTTTGAGTCTCCAAGTGTTGGCAATTATTCTTTCCGTCAAAATCATTTCAATTTCACTAGCTGGTTTTAACTCAGATCTCAATTTTTTGCTAAGATCTTCAAGTTCTAAAGCATCCTCTTCTGGAAGAAGCATGTCTTTTGTTAAAATTCCATGTTTAACTGCATTGTAACGGCTGATTGCTTTGCCTTCTTCAGTTTTAACTCCGCCGAGTTTGGCATTTTCTCGGTTAGCTTCCAATTGCTTTTCTGATACTTCGTCCATAGTTTTTAATAACTGTTTCTATACTGTTTATCAGTATCGATGCAGTCTTTTTTATTGTGTTACTGAATTACTTTTTATAGTGCCGAAAAACTCTTTTTTATCGTGTCGGAAAACTCAATTTATTTAGGTACCCCACAGTCCTGCTCACTATTGTTTTCTTCAGATGTAGTGAGTTGCAGTGTGGGGTAAATGAGATATTTTCTGGCGTCCGACGGATCTTTTTCTTGGCTAATGAGCCCAGCACTTTCCAACATTGGAAGTATTTGTTGTCTCAAAAGCCAATCAGGAAGTGGTCGTCTATAAACCTCATAATGCTTTTTGATTATTTCTTGCCTGGTTAGTCCAGGTTTGATTCCAGTTAGACCTCCACCTTCTTTATTTTCCCAAGCCGTGAGAATAATTTCTTTGTATAGGTTATAAACAAATGGTGGTAGGTTGTAATCTTGGCTTTCTGCCATCTTTTGCCAAAGTGTCACACCTTCACGAATGTCTGATTCTGAGGTGAAGATAACATCACCCTCTCTTTCTCTGAACCAAAAATTAAGAATTGTGAAAGTTTTAATGATATTGATCAGTCTGCCTATATCTCTTTGATGTCGGGGCTTGAGCATAGTTTTTTCTTTCAGAAATATTCTTTCCAATTCATCCTGGCTTCCAATTTTCACATCTCTGATTTTTGCTTTGGCGATAGCTTTGATTCTTTCTTTTAAGAGCTTGCGTTCGGGATTGCTTTCAAGCCAAAGTTTGTATGCTTCAGGGTCAACCTCCTTTTTTATTTTCTCTGTGATTCCTTCTCGCAATTTTTCCTGTGATGTTTCGGGGGATAGAAGAATAAATCTCGTTCCTTCTTGCTCGTCGATCCTAAGTCCAGCTGTGCAAAAAATAACAGCTGGAAAACCTTTTATTAAAATGTTTTTGGTTCGCATCCCATGTTTTTGCGACTTGTCAGTTATTTTGGACAGGATTTCTTTTTTGTCATGAGAAAGAATCGGTCGCAATCTCGCTAGTAAATCATTATGCGGTTGATCAAGAAATATGATTATCTTGCGAGACAGATCGACAACGGAAACTTTTCTTTTTTCATCCCATTCTCCGAAATCATGAAAGAAAGCAGTCGGACTGCATTGAGCTAATTCCCAAACATCTTTTTCGGGGAAAAGGCGAGCGACTTCCATGGGGATATAACTTTTTCCTGTGGACGATGGGGCATTGAAGCTGATGTTAAATTGAGCTGATTCTGTGTATGCAGAAAGCTGGCAAAGAAAAGCCACGATCTTATTATTCACATCTTGCTTGATGGTTAATCCTAAGATGTCCGATAACTCATCTGCCGTGATGGGTTTGAATTTTCCTTCATCAATCGGCTCGGCTCCCGCTGTCCATTTTGAAAGTTCAAAAATGAATTCATCAAGATTGCCATCATAGCGATTAAAATAATCCAAAACATCTTTTCCATCGGTCATTCTTTCGGGAAAAGTTATTTTGTGGATGCTTGTTTCTGGAAAAGTTTCAGCTAGTAATTCGATGAGTTTTTCTGATGCTTTTTCGCCAGCATCATCCTTATCAAAGACAACATGAATATCATCAAAACCTTTTAATTCTTCCAGCCACTCTTTCTTAAATGTTCCTGCTCCAGCAGTTGAAGTAATTGTGGGTACGGCAAATTTGGATAGAATCAATCGGTCAAATTCTCCCTCACAAATCACAAGTGTTGACCTGCTCCCTCTGAGACTTTCCCAACCATAAATAGTCGCCTCATTGCCGACTGGATAAAACATATATTTATTTTTATTGCTGGCGTCTTCGGGATCTTGGCGAAGTTTGAAAAAGGTGTATTTCCCGTCCTTGTCAGGGATGGGGATGGTAATCCACCATTTGCCATAAAACTCGCCCCAGCCAAGCTTGTATTCGTTCACGAGCTCCTCTGTGATGCCTCTGGCGTTCAAATATGCCCTGATACGCTCGGGCAGGGCTTGATGGCACTGTTCGACCAATAAGGCATCAATCTTAAGTTTTCTTAAGTTATTTTTGGTGGATTTTGGTGGATTATCCATGCTGTCACCGAAGTGCTTGGCAAGCGTTGCGAGATTGCCTTTTTCTCCGCATTTCTTGCAATTATATTGTCCAGTTTCAATATTGAAATACAGATGGGCTTCATTGCTCCCACTGTCATCGTCGCATCCGTTGAAAAAGCACTTGGCAATTAGCTCGCCATTGCTTTCCTTAAATTCGATGCCTTTTTGTGATAGATATTCTTTAATTGTAATTGTTTGAATGTTCATATAATTTGATGAATTTATTAGTTAGATAGTAATTGGTATGCCTTACGAAATTACGCCCCTTGGCGGTTGTTTTTGTTCTTGTTTTTTGTCGTCCTCGGCAGGTTTGTGAGATTCTCCAAGTGCTTCAAAACAGCTTTCTTTTCATTTTTGGCATAGTCATCCTTATCAACGAGTTTTGAAAACCATCTATGCGTTATCGATCGACTGAATTGTTGCCCTTTTATAGCTTCGGCGAAGCAGGTATAACTGCTCCAGAGGGGATGTTTCTGCGAAACTTGATTGAATCTTGCTTGTAAACTTTTCATAATTGTAATTGTTAAGTTTTGTTAAGGTTGGCTGTTAAGTTTTGTTAAGGTTCTTGCTTCTCGACGCTTTTGGAATTCCAGCAATTCCTGCTCGGTTATTGGTTGATAAACGATTTGTAAGAGCCGAACAAGCCTAGCTCCTTTTTCAAGGGCATCCTCTCGGCTGATTTCTCTGCCGAATTTGTTGCGATAAATCGCTTGAAAATTTGTTACTTGTTCTTCGCTTAGCATAAGTTTATTCGCTGGAGTACAATCTGTTTTTAATGGACTTTATATTATCAAAAAACCCTCGAGCCTTGAGACTGAGTCGATCAGCGAAATAGTCATCCGCAACTTTCTCAATGCCAAGTTCTCGGTGAAAAATGAATTGCACCTTTTTGGGATTGGATTTGTCGAGCGAGACAAGCTCGAAACCACTGCTCACCAATGCGGATGAACAGCCGAGATCAAAGGTTAAATAAAATTCAGTGTAGTTGTCGGAAGAAATTCGACCTTGTTCCTCCGAGGTGCCATTTGTTTGGTTTTGGATCATAGTAATTTTTGTTATTTATTAACTGCTTCAATCGTATCTATCCGAGCAGTCGGATAACAAAACAAAAAACCACCTATTCAAGGTGGTTTTCGGTGCCTAGTTGTCTATTCCTCGGACGCTATTCGGATATGCTTTATTTTGTCTTATTTATATATAACGATCGATGCTGTGTTGGAATAGCATTTATTAAAATTGTTTTAACGGGTATTTCATTTTTTAAAACCAATATCTTCCCATCCTCTGACTTTTGTACAAGTGTTGGTTTTTTGAAATTATTTGTTTTCATATAATCTCGAACTGCTCTTTTTTTGAAAAGTCCATTATTGATGTCGTCAGCCAATCTTTCGTTGTAATCAACCTTCTTTCCTTCAGCATTAATTATGTATGCAATATTGTGGAGTTTTTTTATGTAAGTTTCTCCTCCTTTATTATTTTTAACATCAAAACGGATTGGCATCTCATATTTCTCATCAAGAACTAAAAATATAACATCCTTAATAATAATAGATTCGGTGACTAGGTTAATTGATCGTAGGGTGTTATTTGTTGGAGAAGGGAAAAGATTTTTTCTTTCTGTTCCCAAGATTTTGCTAATATTCTTTACTTCCTCATGTATATTCTCAATAACATCAAATTGGGAATCGGCAACAATCACAGTGGCTGATTTGAAATTATTGCTGGATGGTTTTTTGTTTGTATCTATAGAAAAATCAAAAAAAATCTTTGAAAAAGAACTGGCATCATCCAAATTTATTCCCCGTATATTTTTGTATTTAATAAAAGCTATTGCTATTACTTGTATATCAATGGATGTTTCCTTGAGAAAATCTTCCAATAAACTGCTTGTGCCATTTTTTTCATCGTACAGTGACAAGAATAAGTAATTAGTTTTTTCTGCTATTGTTTTAGAATTACTTAGTAGTTTTTTTATATAATCATTTTGAATCTTAAAATGATCCTGATTTTTTTTGTAATAAAGTGTGGGAATTTTTATCAAATACTCATATTCATCCCTGATGATTTTTTCAAGTTGATTTTGAAAAGGTTTGTATTTGAATGCATAAGTGGAGGATAAAAGTAGTTTCAATATCCAGAAATTATCCCAACTTTTACTCTTAATATTTTCATACTGATTCCACACCATGTTAAATGTCTGAGGGTCATCAATAAATCTTTTCAGGTATCTTGCTACATAAGGGGCTAGTGAGGATAAATTTGGGATTAAATTAATAATCTCATAAAATATTTCATTGCGTGAGTCAGCCTTTAAATAGTAAGTTAGGTCGCTTATATCTTTTTTGTCTTCTTTTCTTTCGGATATTCTCTGAAGTATTCCTGGCAAATTTCTTTTTATTTTTTCAATTTTGTCCCTTGATTCTATAAAGATGCCATTGCCGTAATCCTCAGAAAACATTTTGTCTTTTATTATTTTAGTGTTGTTTAATTTTTTTATTTTAGTTTTTTCATTTAAATTCAGATGATAATTCTGCAGGAAAACTGAAGATTTGTAAATAATATCCTTCAGCACTTCTTCGCTATTTGCCATAACAACAATATCATCATTGTAGCGAAAATATTTAAAATCTTCATTGCTAATATTGTTTATATATAAATCAAGATTGTGCAGGTAGGCATTTGCTAAAACATTGGATGCATTTGAGCTTTGTGGTATGCCAATTCCTAACTTCGAATTATCCCAGGTTACCAACTGTTTTTCAAGCAAGGTTAATATTTTTTCATTATTTATCCGAAAGTCTTTTTTGAGAACTTCCATGAGCTTTGATATTGGAATTGAATTGAAAAAAGAATTAATATCAAATTCTGCATAATAAATAAATCCACTTCCAAATGATTTTATTTGGTCAGTGCAATATTCATGCCATCCTTTTTTCCAGTAGCACAGGTAAGATTTACTGCCATCAACACGATTGCCATAGCAACAATCCAATAATCTGTTGTCAATTGCTTTTCCTAGAATATCTGGGTTCAGTATTGATTGGTAAATAATCCTGTCTGTTGTAGATAATATGGCCAATGGTCGCACTCCCAAATTTCTCTTGGACACATAAATGTAATCCGCAGGATCTGGGTCGTAGCCGTTTTCTTTGATGTGAAGTGATAATTTATCAAAAAAAGTTTCCCTCATCCTCTCCATAACATGTCTTGTAGGATACCATAAAGGATCTAGGGGTAGGGAAGTTTCCTCCGCCTCATTGTTGAAATAATCAAAAGCTTGTTCCAAGTTTTCTTTTGAAGAAAATTTATCAAATAAATCCATGTAATTATAATAGTAATTTTCCCTTATTTTACGCCAAAAACCTTAATAAATCAAGGGTTTTTTAAGTTGATACAAATAAAACCCCAAGTAGGGGCTTTTACTTTAAGGATTTTGAAATATTTCAGAATTTAACTAAGTCATCAATGCTAACACCAATGGCCTTAGCTATCTTCTCAATGTTTTTTAATCCAACATTTCTTTCGCCTCGCTCAACACCACCTATGTAGGTACGATCTAAGCCAGCCTTATTTGCTAAGGTTATTTGCGAAGTTATGCCTTTTTGGAGACGAATTTCCCTAACTCGTTTTCCAAACTTCTTTAAAATGTCAGTATTTTTACTCATTACCTTAAGAGTAAGGCCATGAGGACTATAAGGCGACGGACTATGAGTATCATAGTTATTGTGGTATATTGGCTTAATGGATACTCATAGTCATCTATTTCAAGATAAAGAATGGACAATCTTTTGATAAAAAATATTAAAATTAGAAAAGAAATAATTATATGAGCAAAAAAGATCTCAATTTGAATATGACCAAGGAACAGGAACGTTCAGAATTGCATCGTGCAATTTGGCAAATTGCCAATGATTTGCGTGGAAGTGTGGATGGTTGGGATTTTAAGCAGTACGTGCTCGGGATGCTTTTTTATCGTTTCATTAGTGAAAACTTAACAAGACATCTTAATGATGAGAAAAGTGAGGGTGCTGGTTTTGATTATGCTAAATTGGACGATAAAACAGCTGAATACGGAAGAAGTGAGACCGTGATTGAAAAAGGGTTTTATATTCTGCCAAGTGAGCTTTTTGTAAATGTTTGCAAAAACGCTCGCAACGACGCCAATCTCAACGAAACACTTACTGGAATCTTCCGTGACATTGAAAATTCTGCCAAGGGTACAGAAAGCGAAGCTGATCTCAAGGGATTGTTTGATGATATCGATGTAAACTCAAATAAACTTGGGGGTACTGTAGAAAGAAGAAATCAAAGACTCGCGAAGCTTATGGAATCAATTGGTGGTCTTCGTCTTGGTAATTATAGTGATAATACTATTGATGCTTTCGGTGATGCTTATGAGTTTCTTATGACAATGTATGCCTCTAATGCAGGCAAGTCTGGTGGTGAATTTTATACCCCACAGGAAGTTAGTGAACTTCTTGCTGAAATAACAACAATTGGAAAAACTGAGGTAAATAAGGTATATGACCCTGCCTGTGGCTCTGGTTCATTGCTCTTAAAATTTGCTAAAGTTCTTGGCAAGGAAAATGTACGACAGGGTTTTTATGGACAAGAAAGTAATCTTACTACATATAATTTATGTCGTATCAATATGTTTTTGCACGATATTAATTATAATAATTTTAACATTGCTCATGGTGACACATTAATTGATCCTAAGCATTGGGATGAGGAACCGTTTGATGCAATTGTTTCCAATCCACCATATTCGACAAAGTGGGAAGGTGATGCTAATCCCTTATTAATTAATGACCCGAGATTTTCACCAGCTGGAGTTCTTGCACCAAAAAGCAAGTCCGATCTTGCTTTTACAATGCATATGCTTTCCTGGCTTTCTACTAGTGGAGTTGCTGCGATTGTTGAATATCCAGGCGTGCTATATCGCAGTGGTGCTGAACAGGATATTCGTAAATATTTAGTGGATAATAATTATATCGATGCAGTTATTCAGCTTCCATCAGATCTTTTCTTTGGCCCAACCATAGCCACTTGCATCATTGTTCTTAAAAAGAGCAAAAAAGACAATAAAACGCTTTTTATTGACGCTTCGCTGGAGTTTGTCCGTGGTGGTACAAAAAATAAATTAACTGATTCAAATCGAGCTAAGATATTGACGGGTCTAATTGAGCGAAAAGACATTGAATACTTCACTAAACTTGTTGATAATAAATTAATTGCTAAAAATGACTATAATCTTGCAGTTGAAAGTTATCTTAAAAAAGATGATGAACGTGAAATTGTTAATATTGAGGGATTAAATAAGAAAATTGCAGAAATTGTTTCACAACAAAAAAAGGTTCGTGTTGCAATTGATAAGCATATAAGCGAGCTTGAGCAGAATCACTCTAAAAAAAGTAGCATAATTGAAAATTTGATTAAGAAGTCATGTCCAAACGGTATTGAATTTAAGGAAATGTGGGAAATCACTGCTTGGGATAAAAAATTCAAAGGAATTTCACGAGAAAAACAAGTTAGAGTTATTAAATATCCTTATGTTCTAGCTAATCGTTTCAAAGAAATAAAACAAATCAATGGAAACATCTTGTTACTTTCAACAGGTAATTATACTGGCTGGACCACGAAAGAATTAGCTGGAAAAAATTTATGCAAAGGTGAAATAGTTGCGATACCATGGGGTGGTAAAGCAAGTGTGAAATACTATAATGGTGAATTTGTTACTTCTGATAATAGAATAGCAACTTCACTCGATATAAACGTGTTATCAAACAAGTTTTTATATTATTGGATGTTTGAAAATATGGCATTGATAGGAAGTTTTTATAGGGGGGCAGGCATAAAGCATCCAAGCATGAAGAAAATTCTTAGCCTGAAGATACCTCTTCCTCCGCTTTCCGTACAGAAAGAAATTGTTAAAATACTGGATAGCTTTTCAGAGCTGGAAGCAGAGCTGGAAGCAGAGCTGGAATCCAGAAAGAAGCAATATGAATATTACAGGGGGAAATTATTAACATTCAAGGAATATGCCAAATAATAAAAAATACAATCTGGTTGCGGAAAATACGCAAAGCACTGTTGTTGCTGAATATTATAAGCTCGCAGATCGGGTACGAGATGGTGTTTCTTATCAAAGCGAGGCAGATCTTGAGCGTGCTTTCATAAGACAACTCGAAACGCAAGCGTACGAGTATGTGAACATAACATCCGAAGCTGGCTTAATTTCAAATCTGCGTCTGCAATTGGAGAAACTCAATGACTTTACTTTTTCAGATGCTGAATGGGATCTTTTCTTTGCAAGTGAACTTGCAAATCCAAATCAGAGTATTGCAGAAAAAACGACAACCATTCAAGAAGATTATCAAAAAATATGTAAACTAGATGGTGGATATTGGAAGACTATTAGTTTAATTGATAAAAAAAATATACATAACAATAGCTTGCAAGTGATCAATCAGTACGCAACTGATGACGGTCAACGATCCAATCGATACGATGTGACGGTTCTTGTGAATGGTTTTCCTATGGTGCATATCGAGCTCAAACGCAGAGGTGTGGCCATTCAGGAAGCATTTAATCAGATCAACCGATATCAGCGAGAGAGCTTCTGGGCTTCGATAGGTCTTTTTGAATATGTTCAACTGTTTGTGATTTCAAATGGCACGCACACAAAATATTACAGCAACACCACACGCTCTCAGCACATCAAAGAGGCTAGTGACGGTTCAATGAAAAAAGGTAAGCGTGCAAGCAATAGTTTTGAATTTACAAGTTGGTGGGCGGATGCTACGAATCGACCAATTACAGATTTGATGGATTTTTCAAAAACATTTTTTGCCAAGCATGCACTTTTAAACATCTTGACCCGTTATTGTGTTTTCACTACCGATAAACAACTTTTAGTCATGCGACCATATCAAATAGTGGCAACTGAAAGAATACTAAGTCGAATCGAGGTCAGCACGAATTACAAAAAGCTTGGTACTGTTGAAGCTGGTGGATATATTTGGCATACTACTGGATCAGGAAAAACCTTGACTAGTTTTAAGACGGCACAGATGGTGAGTAAGTTAGACTACGTGAACAAGGTGATTTTCGTTGTTGATCGTAAGGATCTTGATTATCAAACAATGAGAGAATATGACAAGTTTGAAAAAGGGGCGGCGAATAGCAATACAAGCACTGCGATCTTGAAGCGTCAGATTGAAGATCCAAATGCACGAATCATTATTACAACTATTCAAAAACTGGATCGTTTTATTGGGAAGAATTCTGGGCACACTATTTTTGATGGCCATGTCGTGCTTATCTTTGATGAATGTCACCGCTCACAATTTGGTGATATGCACACAGCGATTACGAAAACTTTCAAGAATTACAATATTTTTGGATTTACTGGCACGCCAATTTTTGCAATGAATGCATCTTCTGGGGGACGACCAGATTTGAAAACAACTGAGCAAGCATTTGGGGATAAACTGCATACATATACCATCGTGAATGCAATATCCGATAAAAACGTTTTGCCATTCAAGGTTGATTATGTTTCCACAGTTCATAAGGCTGAGAATATTGAGGATAAAAAGGTTAGCGACATTGATCGTGAAGCAGTGCTTGCTTCGCCAGAACGCTTGGCGAAAATTGTTGACTACATTCGCGAGCATTTTGACCAAAAAACCAAACGTAATATTTTTTATAAATTAAAGGATCGAAGACTTGCTGGTTTCAATTCTATTTTTGCAGTGTCATCAATTGATGTTGCAAAAAAATATTATGCTGAGTTCAAAAAACAGTTGGCGGATTTGCCAAGTGATAAACAACTTAAGATAGCCACAATTTTCAGCTTCGGAGTCAATGACGAAGATGGGGATGGAATGATGGATGAAAACTCGGAAGATACGAGCGGGCTGGATGTCAGCTCAAGAGATTTTCTTGATGGAGCTATTGTTGATTACAATGCAATGTTCGGTACATCGTATGACACTTCATCAGATAAGTTTCAAAATTACTATAAAGATGTGAGTCAGAGAGTGAAAGATCGTGAGATTGATGTGTTAATTGTGGTTAACATGTTTTTGACTGGTTTTGATGCAACAACCCTTAATACACTTTGGGTAGATAAGAATCTGCGATTGCATGGTCTTTTGCAGGCATATTCACGCACTAATCGTATTTTGAATAGTGTGAAAACTTTCGGAAATATTGTTTGTTTTCGCAACTTGGAAAAAGCAACCAATGAATCTATTGCACTTTTTGGTGATAAGGAGGCTGGTGGCGTTGTGCTTTTGAAATCGTACAATGAGTATTTTAATGGGTACAAGGATGGTGAAAAAGAAATTCGTGGATATGTAAGTTTGGTGTCGGAGCTTTTGGAAAAGTTTCCTGTTGGTGAAATGATTATTGGTGAGCAGAATCAAAAAGACTTCATCAGGCTTTATAGTGCGATCTTGCGGGTGCGTAATATTTTGACAACCTTTGACGAGTTTGCTGGTAATGACATGTTGACTGAGCGTGATGTTCAAGATTATCACAGTGCATACATTGATATTTACAATGAATTTCGCAAGGGTGCGGAAGATGCCAAGGAAAATATTAATGATGATTTGGTTTTTGAAATGGAGCTCATTAAACAGGTAGAAATTAATATTGACTACGTGTTGGGGCTCATCAATAAATATCATGAAGATCACACCAAAAATCGTGAGATATTAGCTGATATTAACAAGGCGATAGATTCAAGTGTTGAATTGCGTAATAAAAAAGAACTTATCAATCAGTTTGTTTCTTCGCTGGATGTGCATTCCGTGGTAGATGATGACTGGCAAAAATTTGTAGACAAGAAAAAAGTTGAGGAACTTGAGCAGATCATTGCTAATGAAAATCTTGATCATAATGAGACCTATGCATTTATAAAAAATGCTTTCCGTGATGGTAGCGTAGCAACATCTGGTACGGCAGTGACAAAAATTATGGCAGTTCGACCATCACGTTTTGATCCAGATGGGGCGTATAGTAAAAAACGCGAAAGCGTCTTGGAAAAACTGACAAGCTTCTTTGAAAAATTCTTTGATATTTCAGGTGGGAAATTGTGATCTAAGAATTGATTGTTAAAACAAAAATGCTAAGTGTGGAAAAAGTCAAAGAATTATTGAATGATGACAGCATCTCAGATGAAGAAGCTGAAGCCATTAGGGATGGATTTCGTGACTTAGTAGAGATTATTTTTGAAAAGTATCAACAAGATAAAAATTCAAAAATTATAAAAATAATATGAAAAAATATCTAGAAATTTTAGCTCAAGGTGATATTCCAGCAGAAAAAGCACATGAAGATGCAAAGAAGATTCTTATTAAGAAGGGGGTATCTTTTGAGGAGGTTGAAGTTGCTGAATCTAGCGAGGAAGCTGATTTTTTGTATAATGAAGTCAAGGCGTATGCAGTTAAGAAAGGAAAAATTTCAACTGCTAGTATTCAAAGAAATTTCAAGGTCGGATATTCTCGAGCTGCACGACTGGTGGATATGCTTGAAGAGGATGGTGTGATTGGAGAAGCGGATGGTGCAAAACCAAGAGATGTCATAATAAAGCAATAAAAAACGATGGCGGTATCTAATAAGCTGATTTTAGAATTACAACAGATAATAAAAGATGAGTACGGCAGAGAGCCTTCTCTTGCTGAGGTTTCAGAAATAGCTAATGGTCTTGTTGGATACTTTGATTTGTTGGCAAAAATGGATCATGAGGCAAATGATATAGTGAGTGGCACATTGGGGTAAAGCATAATGCCAATAAAATGCGAGCAATAAAAAAGATAAAAAGGATATTTGGAATTATGGGAAACTGTCTGCTAATCCCACTCATCTTTCCTATGACCATAAGTAGCTACATAAAAAGGATACCTCTTCTGAGTCCAGTCATTTCCTTCGCCAATATAATAGTGTGGTTTTGTATTCTTTTATTTGCTTTCGGTTTTACCATAGATAAACTTGGGTTGTCTAATAATCTCACTGGATGGCAGTCTACAATTAGCAAGAATCCTTATCAATATATTCGAAATTCTTTTTTTCTTTGGAATATGATTATTCTTGATCTGTTTTTCATGGTAGCTATCGTTAAGAGCTGGTGGAATATTGATGAATTGAAAAAAGACTTGTCAGTGTGGATATATAATGGTCTTGAGAGATAGTGAGTAGTACATTGGAGTAAAATGATATATAATATATTTGGAATAGTGAGAGTTGGCATTTTTAGCTTTCGGGCTAAAACGGTATTGTGCAATAAGTCCGTCATCCGCCTTTGTGCGGTGGATTCGTCTGAAAAGATGAAAGGTGCGGTGAAAGGCAATGTTGGTTTACGGATGTGCCAAGAGTTCAGCCAAGCACAATTGGAGCATATATGAAGGCTGGAAAGCGAACAAAGAAAAAAAACAAGCGACGAAATCTTGTTTTCCTTCAAGTAGCTTGCTGTTCCTGCAAAGATCTCCTCGTGGGGAGTTTTTTGTTTGTTGATTTATATAAAAAATAAACGGTTTAAATATATATAGTGAGCGACACTGTGGGGTATTATTATATCTTCAAACTCAAATCAGGAATGTAGGTATAATCCATTTTATTAAGAAAAATAGTTCTAACGTCCATGACTACCCCGTGCAGTAATTTAAAAAGAGCACCTAGTGGGGGTGTTCTTTTTAAGTGAATATATATAAGTGAAAAAGAATTGAATGGCGCAAGCAATTAAGAAGTGGCTCATTAGCTGGCGGAGAGCTTTCTTTGTGTAGCGCCCAAATTTTGAGTCGGAGCGAGAAAGATTCCCTATCTGCCGACAGGCAGGTCTCCACCCGTGTATTACAAGAAAACAAATTTTATGTAAACCTTATTTTTGGTAGTGCGGTTGGAAATTAGAACTGTGCTATAATGCGAATATAATTATATTTTCAAGAAATGAACAAGAAAACACAAATAAAAAAACAGCTTCACAAAAAGATTTTGTTCTTGGAGTACTTCACGATTTTATGGAATGTATTTGAGGGGATTATTTCAATTTCTATAGGAGTTATTTCTGGTTCCGTTTCACTGGTTGCTTTCGGCTTGGAATCAAGCATTGAAGTTTTTTCTTCTTCAGTGGCTGTTTGGGAATTGAACGGTGCAGGAAGCGAGAGGAGAAAAGCAGCCTTGAAAATGATCAGTGTCGCACTTCTGATTGTTGCGGTATATATTGCGTATAATACTACGGAAAGTTTTTTTGGGGGTCATCGCGCAAAACCGACAATGATTGGTATTGTGGTAATGTCTCTTATCACTGTGATAATGTTTGTAGGGGGAAAAGCAAAAAGAAATCTTGGATTGAAAATGAAAAATCCAGTAATTTTGGCGGAATCGAATTTCACTCTGATGGACTCGGCGCTTTCAGGATCAATACTTTGTGGTTTGATTTTGAATTTTCTTCTTGGTTGGTGGTGGACCGACCAATTGCTTGCTTTGGTGATAGCTCTCAACGCTTTCAAGGAGGGAATAAAGGGCGTGAGTAGTAAGATTAGGATAATTCCTTTTTCTTTTTCAGGTAGAGTTAATAAATAAATATTTTCAATATGAAATTACCATATAAATTAAAAAAGTGGCACCTGGCTATTAAGATAATTCCAATTTTGATGGTGATATTTGTGCTTAAGCTTTTGTTTCACAATTTTAAACTGGAATATATCTCATTAAATGCCCTATTTACAAGCTTGATTGCAGCAACAACTTTCTTGCTTGGGTTTTTGATTACGGGTGTTATTTCTGATTACAAAGAAAGTGAAAAGATTCCAGGAGACATGGCTGCAGGGCTAGAAGCTTTGTATGACGAAATTTATATTTTGGATAAAAATAAGGGTAATGAAGCAACTAAGAGATTTATAATTTTCCACAATGATTTTCTGAAATCAATTGTTGATTGGTTTTATCGGAAGGAGAAGACCAGGAGTATTTTGGCAAAATTGCACAAAATGGATGATTATTTTGCTGAAATTGAAAATATTATTCAGCCAAACTTTTTAACTCGAATGAAAAATGAACAAGCCAGCATCCGAAGAATGGTTGTGAGGGTTGATAACATTCGCGACCTTTCGTTTGTGCAATCAGCTTATGCTATTGTGGAGGCGTTAGCCTTTTTTGTGATTTTCGGACTCTTGATTTTAACGGTGGAGCCTTTCTATGAAGCACTCTTTTTTACTTTATTAGTATCATTTTTGATGGTGTATATGATTTTTTTGATTAAGGATTTGGATAACCCTTTTGATTATTCGGGGCATGGAGATGGTGGGACAGAGGTTTCTATTAAGCCAATTTGTGATTTGATAGAAAGGCTTGGAATTTAGCTGTCTTTATTGTTTTCTTGAAATACAGTTCTAACGTACTTTAGTAGCTCGCGTGTATGCTAGACCAAGACTAGATTGTGCATAGTGAAAATAAGGCTTTTTTGAAGTGAAACCTTATTTTTGTATGGGTTAACAGTTGGTTAGAAATTTTTATAATAGAATAAAAATATAGAAAACGTTGCGATGGAATTTCTGCATTTTTGTAAATTGCATTACTATGTTGAGAACTTTACTCTCGAGAGCTTGCATGAGCCGTATGTTCCGGCTTATCTCAAGTTGTTGTTTGGGTCAAAGTTTAAAATCATATACCCGGATGCCCCTTTTGAAACAAGATGCAAACGTGCCTCTATTGAACAAGGGTTTTCATTAGCCGAAGCCGAGAAAGTAACAAAAAGTAAAGACCTTGTAAAGGAGGGCAGGGGAGTAAGAATAGTTGGCGAGATAGCTGATATTATATTTAATAATTCAGTTGGTGAGCATCGCGAGAATATGCTAAAATTTGAAATAAATAAAATAGGAACTTAAATAATCTTATGGAAAATAATCTTATGGAAAAAGAGCCAAATCATAAAAAAGTGCCAGTAGGGTTGGATATGTATTTCAATCATAGTGTGGCAGAAAAATTTGCAGAACTTGAGCAAAATGAAAAGAATTTTAGAGTGGCTAAAATTGTTGATGATGTCATTATGTCGGAAATAAAGGATATGAAAAATCCTATTTTTTCTGCTGAGCTTGGTGGAGGTGCTCATCCTGATAGATATGATAAATTATTTGCACAATTACTAAGTGAGCCACGAGGTCATATGGATTGGGTTGATGTTGCTCCATATATGCTTAAGTTGGCAAAAAAGTATATTGATAATGAAAAATACAAGGAGCGATTGAATGTTATTAAATTTGTAGAGGATGGAATCTTGGAATATTTGGAAAAGCTTCCTGTTGAAAAACTTGATTTGGCTATAATGAAATATACAGTTGATCACATCGCTGATTTGGACAGGCTGTTTGCATTGATGTCTCAAAAACTAAAAACTGGCGGAAAATTGGTCGCTTCACTTGGCGTGCTAGACCCGCGACTAAAAAGCATTTCAACAAATGCTCGCTTTTTATATAATGGACAAGAATTTTCTGAAGATGAGGTTAAGATACTGAAAGACGGAGACAGTTTTACGGTTAAGTTTTTTAATGTATCTGGTGACCCCAAATCTGGCTATTTGGAAGGGGCTGAGACAATCAAATATTATCATTCGGAAGATAAAATGAGGGAATTGGCGAAAAAATATAATCTTGATATATCAGTAGGAGATTGGAAAGAAATGTTGGAAACAACAGGGATTGATCAGTTAATTTTAGTTTTGAGAAAAATAGTATAAAAATATGACTAGGGAAGAAATAAAAAATAAGATTTTTGAATATCTCAAAGGGTAAGTTGTCTCAATTCAAGCTACTCCAAATCAAGCTCAGCAACTCCAACTAGGTGGTATCTATAATTTATTTCCCATTGTAGGCACTGAACTTCGCTGGCAAAATGAAAAAATTCTTTCTATTGCTAGAGAAATTATGCAGGAGTTTGAAAATAGTGGATTTATTTATGAAGGACAGGGATTTCATAGTGATTCAAGTTATCCGTGGTATACAATCACGGAATATGGCCAAGAAGCAATACTGAAAGATGATTGGTTGCCGTATGATCCAGATGGTTATTTGAAGGCACTAAAAACAAAAGTTCCTGATATTGATGACATTACACTTGCTTATATTGGTGAGGCAGTATCAGCATACAATCATCGTCATCTTTTATCTGCAACACTGACAATCGGGGTTGCTTCCGAGAACCTAATGCTCTTACTTATTGAAGCGTATGCTAATTGGATACCTGATATTGGACGCAAAGCTAGATTTAATAAAAAAATAGAAGGGAGATTTATTTCAAAGCAATACAAGGAATTCAAGAAAGAATTTTTGAATGACGCAGTGTCTTTTTCTGGTGACATCCAGGCTAACTGGGAAACTTACTTGGATGGTATTTTCAATTTTATTCGTCTTAATAGAAACGATGCTGGGCATCCGAGTGGAAAACGGTTTGATGTAAAAGTTGTATATGCCAATCTCCAGGTTTTTTCTGAATACTCCCAGTTTATCTCTCGTCTTCGTTCCGAGTTACATATATAGTGAGTAGCACAGTGGGGTATTATATTCTCAGATCAGGAATGTAAATATGCCCTTGTGTATTCATAAAAATAGTTCTAACGTCCATGACTACCCCGTGCAAACAGCCTAAAAACGCTTATTCAAAGCGTTTTTATGTGTTTTAACTTAAGATTGTTTTAATCTAAAACTTTGTAAACCTTTGCGCGATATCTTGCGCGATTATTGCGCGATTATCTTTTTCGTGCTATACTTTTGAAATAAGTGCGCCAAGAGAAGCTGAGTGTTTACAGTTGGTTCAAATCCAACCTGCTTAAAGGCTAACCACCAGAGCAGTACAGAACTCTGCATGTTAATTCAGTAATGAATTAGTGTGAAGCCAGAGCAATGGACTTGTTAGGT
>CAISKQ010000020.1 GCA_903885965.1 uncultured bacterium | reverse complement strand
TCCTCAATGGAAAGTATCGGAAATCTTTAGGTTATCGCTCAGCCTATGAGGTTAGTCTTGAGCGTGGTATTATACAAAAAGTCCCCACCTTAGGGTGAGGTAAAAATTAACAAAAAAATTGCATTTCACTAGACAATTTACCTCTTGTCATATACTTCAATTATAGTCCTTTTTCACGATTTTGTCAATAAAAACGTGAAAAAACGTGAAAAAATAGCCCTTTTTCACGGTTTTTGGTGCAGAAACGTGAAGATTAGCCAAAAAATAGTCTGTTTTCACGATTTTGTTTTTTACTTCAAAACCGCATTAAAAAGATAACCAGTAAAAATAATGCCAACACCAACGACGCTGGCAAAAATGAAAATGAGTTTCGTTTTCATTACTTTTTTTAGAATCATGAATTCAGGCAAGGACAGGCCGGTGACCGCCATCATGAAAGCCAGGCTCGTGCCAATGGCTACGCCTTTTTCGGTCAACACGCCAACCAATGGAATCACGCCGGCTGCATTAGAATAAAGTGGAATTCCAATCAACACCGCCAAAGGCACGGCGTACCATTTGCCGCTTCCAGCATATTGCGCCAAAAAATCAGCTGGTACATATCCATGAATCCAAGCGCCAACGCCAACGCCAACCACCACATAAAACCAAACTTTTCCCACAATTTCCAATGTGTAATCCCTGGCATATCCAATTCTTTCTTTCCAATTAAGCTCCGGCAAATTAATATTCTTACCATTTCCACGCAAAGCAATCTCTTCGAGCAAATTCTTCACATCCATTTTTTCAATCACCATTCCTGCAAAAATCGCAATCAACAGGCCACTAAAAACATAAAGCAGTGCTATTTTCCAGCCGAACATTCCCAGCAGCATCACCAGGGCCACTTCATTAATCATTGGTGAAGCTACCAAAAAAGAAAACGTCGTTCCAAGTGGCACGCCAGCCTGAACGAAACCAAGAAACAATGGCACGGCCGAGCACGAACAAAATGGCGTAACAATTCCCAATAGCGATGCTAGAATGTTGCCCACATATTTTTTCTCATGTGAAAGAATATTCCTTATTTTTTCAGGAGGCAAGAAAGAACGAACAATCGAAACCGCAGAAATGACAGCAAACAAAAGTAGGATGATTTTAATTGTATCGAAAATGAAAAAATCAACAGCACTAGCAAGTAAGGTCTTTGGGACAATTTGAAAAACCGAGAAAGTCAGCCAGTCAGCAAAAAGTTGAATTGGATAAAATATATTCATAAAATCTATTTTTTACAACAGCAACTGCCACAGCCACAGCTTGACGATTTTACTGGTTCTTCTTTTGGTGATGTATTAGCTGCCTCATTATCAGCAATGAGTTGTTTGATTTTTTCAAAACTCGGAATCTGCCCGACAACGACCGGCTTGTCATTGATGACCAATACAGGACTAGACATTACGCCTAAAGCTAACATATCCTGAACATCATCACTGTACTCAACATTAATGTTCAAATTAAGCTCTGCAACGGCCTTAATTACCGACTCATGCAATTTCTTGCAAATTGCGCAACCCGTTCCCAATACTTGAATATTCATATTTTTATTTGATTACGAGGTTAATAAAACTCAGACTCAACGAATAGATTATAGCACGCCGTAGTTAAACCTGCTTGTAAATGTCCTACAAACCCCTTATTCATCAATAAAAAAATAAATCTACTTGCCAATTTATTCCCTTTTCCTAGAAAATATGCAAGAATGAATAGTAAAGGAAAAAATACTAAGCAAAAATCACAATAAACCGCTATGCCGAAAATTCAAATCACCGCCAAGGGAATCAAATCAGCCCTGAAAAAATACACCCCCTATTTATCCGTAGCGGAATATATCTGGAACGGTTTTGACGCCCAAGCTTCGGAAATAAAAATAGACTACGTCAGCAATGAACTTGGAAATTTGGAATCTTTTACAATTTCAGATAATGGCTATGGAATTTCACACGAAAAATTGCAAGAAAAATTTGAACTCCTCTTCGAATCGAAAAAGGCCCTTGAAAATAAATTGAAAAAAAATCAATCTGCCATCCATGGGAAAAATGGCATTGGCCGACTTACCTTCTTTTGTTTTGCTCGAAATGCAGCCTGGAAAACTATTTTTGAAAAAGAAGGCAGTAATTTTGTTTATGATATTTATGCTAACGCTGAAAACATTAATCTCTACACGGGGGTTAGTGCGGTTCCTCGCAAAACCGAATTGCCAACCGGCACAGAAGTCACATTTACTGGTATCCACAGTCTGACTGGTTTTGGCCTGCAAGAAAAGCTTAGTGATTTTCTCCTGAAGGAATTCGCCTGGTTTCTTGCCCTCAACAGCGGACGAAATTTTTCTATCATCATCAACGGCACACCCCTGGACTGGGAAAGTTTGATTGCCGAAAAAGAACAGCTCCAAATCGTCCACGAAAAATCCCAGACGATTTTTAATGTAACCTATGTCCACTGGAATGAAAAAAGTAGCAATGAAGCCTCTCGCTATTACTATATCGACGCTTCACATCATGAGAAATGGAAAGAAGCTACCGCCATCAAAAGCAAAGGCCAGCAATTTTATCATAGTGTTTTTATTCAAAGCTCATACTTCGATTCTTTTGCTTTCAAAAAATCTGCAAATCAAGAAAATCAACAACCTCTTCTTGACGGAACGCGCACTGACTCCCAGTTCCGCTTTCTCCAAAAAAGCTTAGCTAATCTATTACGCATCAAAAGGCGTCCTTTTCTGAAAGCTTTTGCTCAAGACCTGGCAAGCGAGTATACGCAAAAAAATATTATTGCAACTGACATTCACGAAAAACTTGCCGTCACCATTCAAACCCTCTGTGAGATTCAGCCACGACTTTTTGCATCTCAAAATCTTGAACAAAAAAAATTCTTAGCTAACACCCTAAACCTGCTATTGCAAAGCAATCAACTTGATCAATTAACAAATGCAATCCATTCAATCGTTGAGCTTAATCCCGAGGAAAAAACTGAGCTGGAAGAGCTTTTTAATGACACAGTGTGTAACAAAGAAAATTAGCTTAAGAATAAAGTTTTTCAAATCCCTCCTAACCTCCCTTTTCTAAAGGAAGGAATAAATACAAAAATATAAGTACAGGTGTGACAGAAGTTGACGACCGTCAAGATGTGTCACGTTTTTTATTTGTGGATTCGTAGGTTCGTAGATTCGTATTTAATTCGTAGTTTCGTATCGGTTTATAACTATTCAAGTTTCTCCCCAAAGTATTTCTGCAAATCAGCAATCTCGATGCGCTCTTGCATCATGGTGTCACGATCACGCACCGTCACAGCTCCGTCTTCCAAACTTTCAAAATCCACCGTCACACAAAATGGCGTACCAATTTCATCTTGGCGACGATAGCGCTTGCCCACATTGCCATTGTCATCAAATTCGCACATCCAGTCCATTTTCAAAGTGTCAAAAATTTCTTTGGCTTTGGCGACCAATTCCGGCTTGTTTTTCATAAGTGGAAAAATCGCAACCTTGATTGGAGCCAACCTCCTGTCCAACTTCAAAACTGTTCGCACATCTCCGCCATTATCTTCTTGCGTGTACGCCTTATCCAAAAACATCAAAAACAATCTTCCCAAACCAACCGAGGTTTCCATTACATGCGGCATGAATCTTTCATTGATTTTTTCATCGAAGTAACTCAAATCCACACCAGAAAATTTTGAGTGTTGAGAAAGATCCCAATCGCCCCGTGCATGCACACCTTCAACCTCCTTGAAGCCCCCCAGTGATTTAAAATTATATTCCACGTCATATGCTTGCGACGCATAGTGAGCCAATTTTTCATGCTCGTACCAGCGTATGTCTTTGCCACCAATACCATATTCCAAGTACCAACTCCAACGCAGCGTTTTCCACATTTCATATTTTTCATTCATAATACTCGGATGGAGAAAATATTGCATTTCCATTTGTTCAAATTCTCGTGTCCGAAAAATAAACTGCCTCGCCACAATTTCGTTACGAAAAGCTTTGCCAATTTGCGCAATTCCAAAAGGCAATTTCATGCGCGTTGAATCAAGCATGTTTTTGTATTCCAAATAAATTCCGCCACAAGTTTCCGGACGCAGATAAACCACATTTTCTTCACTGAGCGCATCAGTCGGACTGCCGAGATTTGATTTAACCATCAAGGAAAATCTTTTGGCCTCAGTCACGTCAGTTGAACCGCAACTTTGGCATTTGAGTTTTCCAAGCTCCCTGAGTTTATTCAACTCCGCATTAATAAATTCAAGTGATTGCTTGTCAGCATTGATGCCAAAAAGTTCCAACACGTGATCAGCTCGCATGCGAGCCTTGCATTTTTTGCAATCAATTTGTGGATCATCAAAACTATCAAGGTGCCCTGAGGCTTTCCAAGTCATCGGGTGCATAAAAATTGCACTATCCAATCCAACTACGTCGTCTCGATATTGCACCATATGCTTCCACCAAGCGTCGCGAATATTGTTTTTAAGTAAAGTTCCATAATGACCATAGTCATAAATCGCTCCCAGTCCGCCATAAATTTCCGACGACGGAAAAACAAAACCCCGACGTTTGCAAAGCGACACGAGTTCCTCTATAACTGCCTGTTTATTTTCTGCCATAAGTGTTTCTCTACGAATTACGAATTTATACGAATATACGAAGCTTTTTGTATGTCATGCTGAATTTATTTCAGTATCTCGCACGCAATAAATTAACTGAAACAAAGAAAGTAGATTCTGAAACAAGTTCAGAATGACAGAATTATTTCTTTTTCTATTTTACCCCCTTAAAGCCAAAAGGGTCAACCCGAAATAGTTTTTGGCTCACTAGCCAGTTGGCGCTGTTGCCAAACTCCAATTTGTTAAAAACTGAGCAAAATTCAATTAAAATTTTTGAGCTCTGCTCAGTTTCTATCAATTTTTGATTTTCTTTTGTATTTTTTTCTTACCTTTCTTTGCTTTTAAACGCAATTTAT